>JAHEOI010000203.1 GCA_018610125.1 Verrucomicrobiota bacterium | reverse complement strand
GGCACACGCTCAAAGCGCTTTCACCAGCCATGCAGTCCTCGTCCCATCAATCCGCGTAATCCGTGTAATCCGTGGTTAATTCTTCAATTCTCCTTATCTTAAAACATTCAAGCCTGAATAGATACAAAAGCGCCACCTCTCCTTGGAAGAGGCCTTCCTGTCGGCCTTCGTTAATCAGCGTGCATCCGCGGTTAAATCTCTTCTCCCGGCAGACCGGTCACCCCCCGCAGCATTTCTTGAATTTCTTCCCGCTGCCGCATGGACAAGGATCATTGCGTCCAACCTTCGGAACAGTGTGCTTGACGGGAGCACGAACAGGGGCAGCGGACTTAAAGGAGGTAGGAGCCGTAAGCTTGTTTATGATACGCCTCATCTCGGCGGCTTTGCTCTTTTGACCCAACCGTTCGTATACGTCCTCCAGGCGCTCATAAAAGGCATCTTGGTCTCCGATCCCTTCCACGTTCAGGCCCTGCCAGAGAAGCTCTGCCGCCCGATTGAGATTTTGGGACTCGCCCGCACCGAACAGGTAACACTCCGCCCAGGTAAGCCACCCCCAGCTCCACTCCGGATCCGCCTGCAGCCATTCGCCAAACTGCTGATCGGCTCGGTCGGTTTCGCCGACGCCAAAAAGCGACTCAGCCCAAGCCCGCCGCATGTTCCGGATAAGCTCGGTGTACTCATTCGGAAATCGCTCGAGAAATTTCTCGCAATAGTCGATTCGCCGGCGATACCAGTCTTGGTCTTGGTTGGGTCTGGCAACATCGCCCATCTCCATTTCCAAATCCTGAACCCAGTTTTCAAGATAGTCGGTGCCTCGAAAACGCTTGTCCAATTCCTCCAGCCTTTCGACTTGGAGCTTATCCGCCAACTGTAGCAGAGCCGGCCATACCTCGAGCCAGTGACGGCAACGCTCTTCGACATCCACCAGGTCGTATCCAGTGCTTATTCCGTCATCGATGAGCTCAAACGGGTCGAAATCGGGCTGCCATTTGACCCAGAGCACGGTGATGACCGCCCAAATCCACTCGAGCTCCTCATCGTTCAGGTTGCCTTCGAGCATGCCTTGCTCCATTAGCCGGCTCACGACCTCCTCGGCCGAGCCAAGCCCCATGCTCCACTCGGCGAAAGAATCGCGGTGAATCTCTATCCCCCAGCCGGCCACACCGGCCACGAGCTCCGTCTCAGTGAATTGGTTAGCCAAAGGAAGCGACCCTGGTTGCTTTTGCCCCAGACGTTCTTTCAGTCGCGCATGTGGGACCGAGGTCCTCGCTGCTGACGGCTTTTCAGATTTCCGCGAATTCATACACCTTTAACCTACCACAATCGGCAACGTCACTCTGCTATGGGCCGCTCCCTGCAAATGCCCCTCTTCTCCCCCTTAAGCACCAAGCACCAAGAACCTGCTCTCCAATCATCATCTCCCCGCAATCCGCGCCCTCCGCAGTAAAACTTCCCCTTCTCCTTTCCCCCTTCCGCTCAGACCCGAAATCATCCACGGTAAATTTTTTCATTGTGGATCCCGTAGGGCGTTGTTATTGTTTAAGGGCCAGTAGGAACAACCTTGATCTTGAGTTCATTTGCGAAAAGGGAGCGTGTGCGTACCGCGATCACGCTGTGGTATACCAATGAGCATTTTGTCCAAGGGTGACCTTGCAGATTTAACCCTTATCCGATGGAAAGGCGCAATGGAACAGCTCCCAGAGACGCGAGATATCGTCTGCTTACACACAACCCCTGTTGTGCTTGAGGCTTTTACGCGCATGTTCAATGAACAGCCCGACCTGAATGTTTCTTGGACGGGCACCAGTCCCGCCCTCGCCTGGAAGGCGATCGAGGCACAGCGGCCGGATCTGTTCATTCTCGATATGTCGCTTCACGGCATCGACGTACTCACCTACATCAAGAATATCCACCTCGTTTGGCCCAAGCTCGGGATCGTTGCCCTCTCGGACGAGGACCCTCGTTATGCGCAACCCGTAATCCGTTGCGGAGCCAAGGCTTACCTAACCAAATACGAGTCTCCCGACGCCATCATGCACGCCGTCCGCCAGGTTTTAAACGGCCAAACCATCGTAAGCGAGAAAATAAAAAATCCGTAACGCAGGCTGCCGAGCTGGCCGGGTTGAGATTGAGTCGGCGTAGCGCACGCTGTCAGCCTGCCGTTTTCGTCCTATTCTTCTCAGCCTGATAGGGACGCCGTCCCCGGCGTCCCTATCAGGAACCGAATTGTCTGCGTCACCCGCTATGACGCGATCCATCGGCGCCCTTCCCCGATTCGAGGGACTCGCTCATCCCGGCACCGCCGCCGGAGACGCTCGATGCCCCATCGGAGCTTACTTGGACAAACACGTTGCTTCCGCCCGGGAGAACCGTCACTCCGGCCCCGGATTCAATCAATTTCTCGGTTTCCATGACGTCCATCACCCGGGTCAGGATCTCCTTATCCTGCTTCCCGATCTCGTTAAGGACATTCCCAACAATATCCGGGCGGGCAGCCGAGGCCTCGGCCAACTTCTGCGAGACCTTCCGGGAGGTTTCGCTTTCAATCAGACCGACCCGGTTTTCTCCATCCTGCTTCATCGCACTGGTTACTTGTGTCAATCGCTTGACGACTTTCTCCTTGATGTTGTCAATCATCCCTCGGTCCGTGAAGGCGACTTTCCGCAAATAGACCGACCCGAGCTCAAAGCCCCATTTTTCGGCGTATGGCGCGACGTTTTTCCGCACCGTCCGGCTGAGGTTGTGCCGATTCTCGAGCAATGTATCCATCTCGAGGTTGCTCAACGCCGAAAGGGCGGCGCTCGCAACGTTCGCGGCAAGCGATCCCTCGGGATCGGCATTTTCGAACAGGTAAGCTTGCGGGTCGGCCACCCGCATCTCATACCAAATGCCGACGCCCATCGGCGTCCCTTCCTCGGAATTGACCTTTTGATCGCGCAGGTAGCGCTGACGCAATGCCGTATTGACGACATGGCGTTTTCCGGCAAACGGCAGGAGCAGCCCCTTGAGACCGAAGTACTTGACCGGGCAGCGGAGTCCCGGCTCGTCGAATGTCCCAAGGACATTCCCGAACAACGTATAGACATGGGCCTGGCACTCCTTGACGACGGTGTAGAATCCGAAGCCCCTGGCTGCCATAAGGCCTGCCGGGATCAGTCCGAATCCGACAACGATCCATGCAAATGCCGAGACCATCGTAAGCTCCGCCAACATCATGACTTCCTTTCTGTTTTCGGATTGCCGCCCTCGAGATTGCCGCTCTCCAATTCCACAAGATTCCGTGCCCGCTTCCTAAGGGGAATACGCATGTTCCGCAGATAGGTCGTGAGCGCCTCCGAACCGCCCTGCTTCTTGACCCGGGTCAAGCTCGACGCGAGCTCCCGGATCGGCGCCACCTCGGCTTCGGCTTTGTTTTGAGCGATCTCAACGGCGCGCTCGCTCATCTTGATCTGTTGGTCTGCATCCGCTTGAGCGGCACTGATATCGGCGGCCACCTGATTGCGCGTGCTGTTGATGGCCGCGAGCGCCTGGTCGACCTCGTTCGGAGGATCGATCTCACTGACAAGTGCGGCATCAAGCTCGACGCCGTAACGCCCGGTCGTACATTGGCACTGCTCCTCCATATATTGATTGACCAACGGCTGGTTCTTTCGAAGCGCATTAATCGACACCCCCTCGGATATGGCCACCGCATCCTGCTCGTCCGAAGACGGCTGCTTGGCTTCGTTCTTCTTGGCCGCGGTCTTCTTCGACGTTGACTTGCTTGACTTGGAGGAAGCGGATTCACCGGAGCCCTTACCTTCGCCCTGACGATTTGGCGAGTCAAAGTTGGCCACACGCTCTCGAAGAACCGATATAAAGTAGCCCATCACATGCTCGAGCGGACTCTGCACCCCGAAGAAATAGGCATAAAGATTGTTCTCGTTGATCCGATAGCGTATCTGCCCGGTGATCCCGATTGTCAGATTGTCCTTCGTAACCGCCTCAATCTCGTCCTGTCGCTTTGTCGGGTCCCATGTCAGATCGACCGCCTGAGTGGCCACCGTCACTTTATGGACCTCTTGCCAAGGCCACTTGAAATAGGGACCGCCCGGGCGGATCACCTCGATTTTCGGGTAGCGATACCGCTGCTTTTCGTCCTTCGAAAGATTCGGATCATCGACAAGATCATCACCGAGTCGATTCGCTCGCCCATAGGTGGTGATTACCGCACGCTCGTCCGGCTTGACCGTGTAGAACCCTCCGACCAGCACACGCGAAATCACGTAGATCGCAAGACCTCCCGCCAGCAATGCTAAACCGCCTATTGTCATAACTTTTCTGAGTTAAATTCTCGTCGGTCCTGTAAAGCTTTAGACGTAGTTTTCCCAACCGACAATTTCTCCGTCAAGGCAAAAAACCGGGGGACTTTTGCCCGCGAAGGGCGCGAATAAAGCGGAAAAATCCACGCTTCTCCCGTTCGCGCTAATTCGCGTCATCGGCCCCTGGTCAGGTAAGGGGAGAGATGGAAACAAAAAGCGGTGACAAGTCACGCGCACTCCACAAGCTAGCGAGGCGTTGCCTCAGACCGTTCGAAGCATGAGTGCGATCAAGGTCAACAGGGGACTGTCGACCCTACCACCGCTGTTGCGGTAGGGACCGCACTCCGCTGCGGTCCGTGCCTTCGCCTCTGCGAAGGCATTCTAAAATTTGACTCAAAAACATCAAATTTGCTGTGTTCAAGGAATCTAGCGAGGGTAAGGGGTAATGCCATTCGGAAATTCGGGAGAAATGATTTTGAAGCGCCTTTTCAGGGCTTTGTTGTGTGTCGGCGCCTGCACACCTCCGGGTAGTGCCGGCGGTTGCCCGCCGACACCCCCACAGATCCGTACGAGCAGATTTCGAGCATACGGTTCCTC
>JAHEOI010000202.1 GCA_018610125.1 Verrucomicrobiota bacterium | reverse complement strand
TGAGGGATATGAAACAAAGAGCAGCACGCAGACCGAAAGCAAGTCCCGAGGAAGCCAAGCAGTGGGTAGAGGCCTTTCGCCGCAGCGGGTTGAGCCGGAAAGATTTCGCCCGCAAGCACGGCATAAAGATGAAATGGAGGTGATTCGCAGTGGTCGGTCTTTGATTAATAAGGAGGAATGGGTGGTGGCAGCGGGAGGCGAGAGCCGATGGCTTCTCACAAGCAAAGTGCCGGTGTCGAATCCGGCAGGAGAGGTGATCGCTCTCGTCGGCATCGGCCGAGACATCACTGAACGGCGGGCAATCCAGCAGCAGCATAGTCTCATTGAAGCGCGTCTCCAGGCCATTCTGGATAACGCCCGGGTCGTCATCTATATCAAAGGGCTCGACGGTCGTTACCTTCTGGTCAACAAGCAATACGAGCGTCTGCTTGGATCAAGTAATGAGCGCGTTCGCGGCAAGACTGACGCCGAGCTGTTCCCGCCCCAACTCGCGGAGGCTTTAATGCGGAATGACCGGGAGGTAGCCCGGACCGGTCAGGCGATGGAGTTCGAGGAAAGCGTCGTGCATGAGGGTTGCTCCTATACCTACCTTTCAGTCAAGTTTCCACTCTTTGATGGCGATACCGTGGTGGGCATCGGTGGAATATCGACCGATATCACCGCCCGCAAGCAGGCCGAGGTTGAACGAGAAGAGCTCTGCCGCCGGCTCTCGCGCAACGAAGCCAATCTCCGCACGGCGCTAAGTGAATTGGAGGCCTCTCATACGCAGCTTAAAGCGGCCCACCAGAAGCTCTTCCAGGCCGAAAAGCTGGAATTGATCGGTACACTCGCCGCCGGCGTCGCGCATGAGGTCCGGAACCCGCTCCAGACCATCCTGATGGGAGTGGATTTTCTCACGATGACGCTGGCCGATGCCTCAGAGGAGACCTCAGCCGTCATCGACGAAATGCGGGAGGCGATTCGTCGGGCGGACTCCATCGTGCGCGATCTGGTCGAGCTTTCGGCGACCAACCACAGCGGCGTCACAGAAGAATCGATCAATGAAATCATTCGGAAATCAGTGAGCCTGGTTCACTATCTGCTCATGGAAAGCCATGTACGCCTTCACTTGGATCTCAGTCAGGAAATCCCCCTCATCGAGTTGAATCGGAACCGAATGGAGCAAGTCCTTATTAATCTGTTCTTAAATGCCTGTCAGGCTATGCCGGATGGAGGAAAGCTCACGGTCCGAACGGCTCTGGAGTCGCCGGGGACCCCCCGGGAAGATAAGGCCACAAATGTGCGGATCGAGATTGAAGATACAGGCGTCGGTATTCGATCCGACCTCTTGGGAAAGGTATTCGACCCGTTCTTCACCACAAAACCGACCGGTAAAGGCTCCGGGCTCGGCCTGGCCATGACCAAAAAATACGTCGAGCTTCATGGTGGCACCATCGACATCGAAAACCGCCCGGAGGGAGGAGTGCGGGTTTCACTTAAGTTTAAAATCCAACCTCACGAAAACGCACGGGAGGAAGAATTCAAAATAGAACTCAAAAACAAAGAAAATCATGAATACAACCCCAATGCAAAAACGCATCTTAGTTATTGACGATGAGCTCGGCTTTACCCGCCTGCTGAAAATGGGCCTGGAGCGGTTTGGCCGCTATCAGGTAGCCGTCAGCCATGGATCCAACGGAGCGATGGCCATGGCACTCAAATTTAATCCCGACGTCATCCTGCTCGATGTCATGATGCCGGGGCTCGACGGAGGTGACCTGGCGGCTCGCTTTGCCGCCCACCCCAAATTGAAAGAAATCCCGATCGTGTTCTTGACCGCCGCCGTCCGAAAAGAGGAATTGGCCAAAAACCAGGGTCGGATCGGCGGCTCGCCCTTCGTGTCCAAGCCGGTGGATATTCGGCAGCTGCTGGAGGTGATCGAAGGGTCTCTGAGCTCTACAACCTCGACAAGGGAATAAGCGGCGAGGTCAAGTTTGGTGGCCGGCACTTTGGAACGACGTTGGAATGATGCACTCAAAGAACTACAGGCTGCTCAGGAACGTTATGAGAGTCAACTCGCCGATAGGCCTTGGCAACAAGTTCGCCAGGATGTCGAGGTGAAGCTCCTACCCCGGGATGGCGAGCTCTATGTGCTGGCTCAAAGTCGTGATCGGATGGCCAAGGAACGGGCTATACATAGACGGAAGCTGAAATGACTCTGGAATAGGTTGTATCCACTACAAAGCATGGACAACAGGAACCGGGATGAGTTCCTTATGCGTCTCGGGGCCGCCAAGCAAAAACCCCCAAGGCGTGGCGGCTGATCAAACTTCATTTGCCGGCGACGGGAACCGAATTCTCCTTCGAGCTTCGGTTTCCCTCCTGCTCGATGATCACTTCGTCCGTGTCCAACCGATAACGTCCCGGGACCCTCGAGACGCCCCCAACTCACGCGGAAATTATTTTTGAGCTCGCCCTTACCACGAGGCCGCTTCGAGTGTCAGCCGGGAAAAGCTCCCGCTTTTACAAGGTGATTCTTAGGGCTTCTTCCCCCACTTTCGCTCGTCGCCCAGATGTCGGAGAGAGGTTTCTCCGCCGGCCCTCGCGGATTCTTCCTTCGAGACCTCGGCCTTAAACATTTGGTAATGGCGTTTCAGTCGATTCACATACGCCTTATCCTGGAGGACGACCGTCTGGAACAACCGCAGTAACGCGGAGGCGTATTGAGACTGGGGGTTGAGCGGATCGAGGGAGGCTTCCTTGATCTCGCGCGCTTCTTTGCGACTTCCGCCGAGCCACTTCTGGTAAAAAGCCACGCTCTCCCAACCGTAGTTGATCGTTGCCAAAAGCGTACCCGGCTCCTCTTCAGTTCGAACCTGCAAGATAACCCGTCGGCAATCGCAATCCGGTTCCTCGCAGTAAAGCTCCAGGAAGCCGAAACTGCCGCGCGGAAGGCCGCCTTGCGGCGAGGGCAATTTGACAACCCGCGTTTCCTGCCTTGCCAACTCGGGAAACCGCAGCCAAAAACCTGACATTCCAACACCTGCCATCGCCATTTAAATTCCAGGAAGACAAGCCCTGTTGTCAATGCCCTTCTTGGGACTTGATCGGGGTGATGAAACCTGCCGGTCGCCTCCAGTGTCCAAGGTTGTTGGGAAGTCGTTCGATTGGTCTGGCCATCGGGCGGTTGATGCCATAAGGTCCTCTGATGACTGATGAAGAATTGAAAAATTTTCGGCAGTTTCTGGATCAGCATTTGCCGGAGGGGACCGCTAACATGAGCGATGCGGACATTGCAGGGTTACGGCAGTTGATGGACATGGTTGGCGATCCGGCGGCGGCCGGCAATTTGATCGCGGAGATCGATGCCGTCCTGAACGCCCGTGATTCAGAGAGTGATGCCAAGTTGTGCGACGGCAGCCTCGGCGTCAAATTCGAGTCCCCGGAGCAGGCAAGGGCCTTCCTACGGCAATTCCGATCCCTCTTGGCCGGAGATTCGGGATCCGAGCAGCAGCAGTGAAACGGTCAAGCCAAGACAGCGGCGGCGAGCCATCCAGTGCGCTAACGTGTTTCCGCAGGCGACAGGGGTCAGGGATGCCTGTTGGAGTCTCCATGGCAGCTGACGGGGCGAGCCTTCACCTGGCGTCAGCCTGTCGCGAGACGGCCGTGCTCGGTTAAATCAGCTAGCTTGTGAAGTCGGTAGCCACGCGACTGATCCCATAATCGCAGAAATCGGCATGCAGAACAGACGGAACATTCAAGGTTGATTGAAGCCTGAATAGATACGCCTCGCCGCTTCCCGGCGTTTCAAGCAAAACGCCGACGTTTCTTTAAGGAACGGAACCAGTCTCGGTGATGGGGCTTCGAATGTCACAGGGACCTTGTAGTCCCGAAGAGTGTCGCTACACACTGGGCCTATAGAGCCGACAATCGTTTTGGAAAGGCACTCAAGCAGCTCGTTCGCCCAGCCGCACTCGATTGCAAGTTCCATCACGTGTCGGACTTGCAATCGACTCGTGAACAACACCGCATCGACCTCCCTCACGATGATCGCCAGAATCGCCTCCTTCATCGGCTCGAGGTTGGCCGGCATACGCCACCGATAAAGCGATAAAGCCACGGGCGTAATGCCCAGCTCTTTGAGCTCGTCCATCAGCGCCTCGTTGCGCTCTCCATACTCTTGGATCGCCATCATCCCATTTCGGTACCGTCTGACACGTGCGGGCTCGCCTAATACTTGCAAAACCTGCCGCCACGTATTCGGCTCCGGGACGTGGCAATCGACTTTGAGTTCCGCCTTTTCCAAAACCGCGGCGGGCTTTGGCCCTCTACTGATCAAATCAATTCTTGAAAGCAAACCCCGGGTTTTCTTTTCGCCATTAAGCTTGATCAAAGCATCAATCAAAAGCTGAGTGCCTATTCCCGTCATGCAGAGCAGAGACGTGATTGTCCCATCATGCAATTGCCGGTTGAATGCCTCAATGTCCGGATGGTTTGCCAGCGGGACTTCTTCCATCGCGGGCGCTTGTATGAGATTCCCCCCATGGCCCACGATGTAACGCGCAACGAAGTTTGCCATTCGGCTTTCAAACGAAACGATCGTAAGGTTATTAAATAGCATGTTCATAACTACCTACCGAATCAATTACGCATGTCTAGCAGCGATGTCAATCCGGAATGAATCCGTGTCGACTGAAAAGTGTTCACCGGTTTGATGAACCGAACAGATAAGTAACAAACAAG
>JAHEOI010000201.1 GCA_018610125.1 Verrucomicrobiota bacterium | reverse complement strand
GGTCTTCTTTACCCGTGAAAACTTTTCAAGCAGCAGCCCGATAATGCCAACATGATGCACATACCGGGCAAACCCAACCATCCCGGCGCGGGCCGAAAGCGTTTCGCTCGTAACTTCTACCTTGCTGATCCGAGCCTCGTTATTACGCTTTTCCATAACCTGATGGGTAATTGTTTCGTTTCGACGCATTCCGTTCTATCTCAGCGCCAATCGCCCATCAAGGACATTTTTTAGCCCGATTGTCCCATCAAAATCGCTCAGATCAGGTGGGTGTGCTTAAGGAGAGTATTTCTGGTTGTATGGCATCCACGACAGTAACGGTAGTCTCTGCGGAACCTTCTCCACCGTCGTCATCAATCACGGTAGCCTTAACGGTGAAAGTACCATGACAGGTGTAAAGGTGGGTTGGAATTCGATCCACACTCGGGTCCAAACTGTCTGAACTTCCGTCCCCCCCAAGCGATCGTAACTATGTGTGTATCTGCCGTGCCCGGATCCGTAATTGAGTCGATTGCTACGGGGGTAGCCTCAACATTCTCATCAACGGTGCTGCCGCCGATAGAGATGGTGGGTGCCACATTGTTGACGGTAACCGCTGAGGTGTCGGTGCCGGTTCCCCGTTCATCGTCGGTGACGGTGAGGGTGACGGTGTAGCTCCCGTCGTCGGCATAAGTATGACTCGGTGAGGGCCCGAAATCGCGGTTGCCATCCCCAAAATCCCATTCGTATGTCAGAGGATCACCATCGGGGTCCATTGTCCCAGCGCTGTCAAAATCTAACGCTTGCCCTTCGGATACTTCATACGGTCCACCGGCGTTAGCGGTGGGAGGTTGGTTTAAATGAAAACCCGGGCCCTCCCGTTGTCGCGCATACCAATATCCTCGAAAGGAGCACCAACAATGATGTCCGTCGCTCCATCTCCGTCAACATCGCCAATCTCACTGACAGACCATCCTAAAAGGTCTTCCGAGGTCCTTCCGTCGACAGTATAAAAACGGCTAAGAGCGTTCAATTAAGGTTGAGCGATGGGAGAAATATTGCATTGTGAACTAATCGTTCGAGTGGCTGGTTAGTGGTTAGGGTGCGGTTATGTTGGTCCAAGATTGTCAATAATTGCAAAAGTTGAAAAATGTTTTATGGGAGGTTCGCAGGTGTGAATTGAAAAAACCTAATATAAGAAAGGTTTTATCGGCGAGATTATTTGCGTGCAGGGTTGTATTTGTCCAACCGGAGGCGCAAAAGGGCATATGCTGAGCTGATAAGGGGCTCGTCCCTGCGGCGAATCCAGCTAAGTTGGGTGCACATGCAGGTGGGCCCCGGTTGGAAGCTTTGTGTTAAGGTTTGTTGACAATGATTCGGGTCCCGTCGCTTTCGCCGTCGGGATCGTGGTTGTCAGCGGCAATGTAATCCAGATTGCTATGGGTAACCCCGGTTATCTCGAGCCGGACGCTACTGGTCTTCTTAGGGATGCTGCTCAGCTTAAACGAGACGGTGCCAGCGGTCGAGGTGGTCCCGCTCGCCGGAGTTCCGTCGCTCCACTTGCCTGTTACCTCCGCTCCTTCCACGAGCAGTTCGTTTGGATCATGGATGGTGACGGTGACCGCGGCGGTCCAACTCTTGCCTTGACTGGTGCTACTGCCGTCGAGATCGCCCACATGCATGTCTCCCCGGATTGTTACATTGACCCAATCGCGAGCGATCAAACCGACGTCGTCGGTTACTGTCAGCGTCACGGTGTAGCTACCGGTAGCCAGCGTTTCGGAGGGTTGGGCACCGGTCAGCTCGGTGGAGCCGTCTCCGTCCAAGTCCCAAGCGTGGAATGCGATCGATCCGTCGGGATCGAAGGAAGCGGTCCCGTCGAAGGAAACCGTTTGTTTGCCATCGCCGTCGGAATCCTGAAGCGTCTGGTCCGTCCCGGCATCGGCCACGGGGGGTTGGCTGACGACAATTTCAGCGCTATCGCTGTGTGCGAGTCCGGCTTCATCGGTCACTGTCAGGCTCGCAAGCCAGGCACCGGCCCCGTAAAAGTGGTTTACCGTCGCTTGGGTCGAATCGATAACGCCGTCGCTCTCAAAGTCCCAGGCGTAGCTGAGCATACCGTCATCGATCGAGTTCGAGCCGTCGAGCGTCACCCATTGTCCGTCCCCTTCCGCGTCCACCAGAAGCTGATTGGGTCCTGCATCCGCCATTGGCCCCTGATTTTCCAGGACTGTCACCGTAACCGTGTCGGTATCGGCGAGCCCGGCCCCATCGGTTACGGTCAGAGAGGCGATCCAAGAGCCGGACGGATATGCGACATCTATCGTTGCCTCGGAGGCATCGACAGTGCCATCACTTTCCACATCCCACGCATACGTAATCTCTCCCGCAGGCGAAGAGGTGGATCCATCGAGGGTGATGGCTTCCCAACCGTCCCCATCAGTGTCACTGATCTCCTGATCCGACCCGGCATTGGCAACCGGACCATTCGACCCGATACGAATGAGACCCCAAATCTCCGCGCTCGGATCGCCCTCATAACCACATAGGAGTATCTGGCCCGACGAGTTTACCGTGACCGACCGGACGCTCTCTCCCCCTAGAGGTGAATCGAAGTCATCAATCAAATGGCACTGACCCAAATCGAAGTCGAATTCAACAACCCACCAGTCTGCCTCGTTACCACCATCATAGAAATTGCTGGCCACGATCAACTTCCCCTCGCTGCCGATCGTCGCTTCGGCCCGGCTCCTGGGCACTTCGGCAGTTTCCGCTGAAGTGGCCCAGGTTCCCAGGGCACCTCCCATTGCACTTGTTCGGACGACCCCTTTCCCCACCGTGGTCTGATTGTCAATCGACCGCTCTCCCCGGCCTATAACGTATACGTTTCCTTGGAGATCCCCCGTGACGGTGTAAGCACCGCTCCATTGGCCGGGCTCTAATTGGAATTCATCCACCAACCTCCATTCGTCGGCTCCCTTTGCTTTTCGCCTGACAACCCACGGATTATCGTCTGCTCCCCTCTTTGTCCCAGAGGTGCTGCCGACAGCGATGACAACCTCATTGCCTTGATCGTCCCACACGACCTCGACATCCTGCAGCCAAGTGTCTGCATCAATGGCCCATTCGTCCGAAACCATCCACCCACCTTCGGGAGAGTATTCTCGAACAATCCAGGTTTTAGTGGTGCCTCCGGACACGATCCTATCCCCATCTCCTCCGACATAAACTCTTCCCTGGGAGTCGCTGGCAAACCACAATGCTTCAAGATTGTACCAGTCTCCACTAACGTATCCTGAAGGGCGGAAGGTATCGACCTCAACGAAGGCTTCGCCTCCAACTTCACTCCTCCAGACAGCCCATTCGCGTGCCTGTATCGACCCCGTCGAACTAAAAACTTCGATCGCCCCGACAAGATAGACGTTGCCGACACTGTCAACCCCGATATTATTATACCATGGATCTGTGCCGGATTTGTCGTTGTAAACTTTCCACACGAGCTTCCAGCTATTTCCGTCGTCACTGCTTCGCCAAACTCGGAGAGCCCGAGCATCCGTGCCTTCGTCTGGCCCGACTCCAAGCGCATACACGTAACCATTAACCCGGTCCACAACGATTTCCTCAATCCCGTAGGTTTGCGCGCGTGTCGTCATCACTTGATTCTCAGGGGGATAGACGCTTTGCCAGGTATAACTGTCGGTCTGCACCGTGCTCGCGTGGATAAAAGTGGCGCATGCCATACCCACCAAAGCCAGCAAAGTTACTATTTTTCTCGTTTCAAACGTGTGCCTATTTTTCATCGTCATTCTTCTCCAGTTTTTGCGGTTCAGTAATCAATGCGAAAAAGGGAGGGAAAAGGGGCCACGGTTTTTTTTGAAAGTTGTGATCGACCGGTAGGTATGGGGCCTGAAATGAGCGATCTTTCCGGACAATTTTGTGCCAAGGCGTTGCCGGCCCGCATAGGCAGAGAAGTCCGTGTTCACCCGAACGGTTACCTTCACCTTGCCCTCTCCCATCGGATAGAAGAGGGGGACGGGCAGACGCATCAGAAGCAAAACCGCTCAAATTGGTTGGGAATCAGGGCGGCACAAAGGTTGTCGTGGAGGGCCTTCTTGAGAATGGTGAGGCGGGAGCGTGACGCAGTGGGCAGTCACGGATGTAACCCGAAAGGGCTACCGGGATCACGAATGCGGTTGCCCGGCAGGAGTCAGCGATCGGTTTCGACCTTCAGCCAGGCGCGGGCATAAGCCCACCAGCGCTTGGCGGTTCGAACCGAAATCGCCATGATTTGTGCAGCTTCTTCCAGGGTCAGGCCCCCAAAACAGCGAAGCTCGACTAGCTTCGCATGGGCGGGATTTTCTTTTGAGAAAGCTTTCAGGGCGTCGTGGATGGCCAGCAGTTCGAAGTCATCGGATTCGGCAGCAAAGAGATCCGCTTGAGCCAAGTCAACCCGTTCTCGCCCGCCCCCCTTTTTGGAGGCACGTCTTCGGGCCTTTTCCACAAGGATCCGACGCATTGCCTCGGCCGCCGCACTAATAAAATGGGTCTGGTTCTGCCAGACCCGGGCACCTTTTGGTCCCAAACGCAGCCATGCCTCGTGAACGAGAGCGGTGGCCTGTAATGTTTGCCCGGGCCTCTCCCAAGCCATCTTGACTGCAGCGATTTTCCGCAATTCCTCGTAGACGATTGGCAACAATTCCTCCGCCGTCTTGGAAGTTCCGGGAGTCGGTGCCTCCATTACCACAGCTTCATCCTTCATCTCGAAAACCCCTAAAAAACAGTCTGAGCCTACGCACTCCTTCTCGGAGCTTTTGCCTTTTCCCCGGTCGAACACAGATTATTGAAATCAGTTTTTCAAAAAATGGCAACAAAAAAAAGTCAGCGAGACAGAGGTCAGGAAAACTCAAGCTTAAGACTTAAAATGGGGTTGGAAGGAAAGAAGTGGGCCAGGGGAAGGCGCTGAAAGGGCATCTTTCTCCACGCTATGTGACGGTTGGGCTTGAATTTTTCCATCCTTTTTTCAAAATAGACTCCATTGGTGCACAGTCCTTGCTAAAAAAATGCTGTAATCGGTGGCCCCTTTACCGTCGTTTTTCTCGCATATTCGACTGGAACTTGTCGAGTGTTTATGAGCTCGTTTCCCAACGTTGAAAGAGAAATCTTCGAAAATGCCTTTGAGCTGAGCGGAGAGGAACGCACGGCTTACCTTCGGTCAGCGTGCCGGGACAATAGCGACTTGCGACTGCGAGTCGAGGTGCTCCTCGCGGCCCACGAAGACCCGTCGGGTATTCTCAAAGAGAACGCGGAGCTTGGCCCCCTAACACTCGGCCCCCCGCTCAGCGAAGGACCGGGCACGTTGATCGGCCGTTACAAGATCTTGCAGCAGATTGGCGAAGGCGGCATGGGGGTCGTGTACATGGCGGAGCAGCAAGCACCGGTTGTGCGCAAGGTCGCCCTTAAAATCATCAAGCTCGGAATGGACACGCGGCAGGTTATTGCTCGCTTCGAAGCCGAACGGCAAGCACTGGCGCTGATGACTCATCCCAATATCGCCAAGGTTTTGGATGCCGGTTCTACCGACAGTGGGAGGCCCTATTTTGTCATGGATCTGGTTAGGGGCGTTCCGATCATTGAGTATTGCGACAAAAACCTCCTTTCGGCCCGGGAGCGCCTCGAGTTGTTCCTTCCGGTATGCCAAGCCATTCAGCATGCCCACCAGAAAGGAATCATTCATCGGGATATCAAGCCGTCGAATATCATGGTGACCCTGCATGACGGCAAGCCGGTGCCCATGGTGATCGATTTTGGTATCGCCAAGGCAACCCACCAAAAGCTCACCGAGAAAACCCTATTCACCAATTATGCTCAAATGATTGGGACGCCGAGCTACATGAGCCCAGAGCAGGCGGAAATGAACGGCCTCGATGTCGACACGCGCACGGATGTCTACAGCTTGGGGGTGCTGCTTTATGAGCTCCTAACGGGCACCCCTCCTTTCTGTCCGAAAGAGCTGATGAGCCTAGGATATGCCGAAATCCAGCGCGTGATTCGCGAAAGTGATCCCCCCAAACCTTCCACGCGCGTCAGCACAATGCAGGGGCAAGAGCGCACCGTCGTCGCCCGCAATCGACGGATGGAAATTTGCAGTCTGAACAAGCTTTTCCGCGGAGATCTCGATTGGGTCATTATGAAAGCCTTGGAAAAGGACCGGACGCGGCGGTACGATACGGTCAATGGGCTCGCCGCCGATGTTGAACGCCATTTGCGCAACGAGCCTGTAACCGCCGCGGCCCCGACCTTCTCCTATCAATTGATCAAGTTTGCCAAGCGGAACAAAGCATACGTTCGCCCGGCCGCGGCGGTCGCCGGCTTGCTTCTTTTCACTGCCATCTTCAGTGCTTGGCAGGCAGTCAAAGCCAGGGAAGCTGAAGTCAAAGCGCGGGGCGAGCGCAATCGCGCGCTCATCGCTGAAGCGGCCG
>JAHEOI010000200.1 GCA_018610125.1 Verrucomicrobiota bacterium | reverse complement strand
TTTGTTTTCGGGGCCACGCGCTCCTTCAGTGGGCCTGCGTCAATCCCATCGTTGCAGCTTATTGGCACGACCACGGCGTCGGCGTCCAGGTGCTCGGCGACGATCATGCCGAGAAGATCCCCGCCGAAGAAGCGCACCTGATTTTGCGGATCGACGCCGAGGACGAGCGGTCGGTCGCTATCCCCGTCGGTCGAAACAACCGCATCGATCGGCCCATGTCGGCTTGAGGCCTCATCCACCAGGTCTTGAATTACCTTAAGCTGTTCCGAGTCGATATTCTCGGTGTCGATCGGAACAAACGCGTCACTGCGTCCGGCGGGAATAACATTGGCGCCCAGCCGTTCGAGCATTTCGACCAGAATGTCGCGTCCGACAGCGGAATGTTGGTAGGCTAAAAGGCGAAGGCTCCTCAGGCCGTCGTGTTGAAAGAACCCAAGATAGCGATCGAGGTAAGCCTCCTTGGCGTCCGATAGCGGCTGCGATAAGGGCCGAGATCCTGATTTAAAGAGCCCGTTTTCATCGAATGGCGCTTGTTCAAAGGGTTGCTGGTAGACCCTTTCCCGAACTGCCTGAACCCGGGCATTTATCGGACGCTCATCGGTCTTGAGCAATTCCCCGATCGATTTGTTGGTTTTGTAACCGTTGCGCTCGAACGGGATGTGGCTGCCGGTGACCATGATGCTTCCTTTTCCTTGTTGTATCGCGTAGTGCATCAAGGCAGGTGTCGGGATTTGGCCGAGGTTGACCGGCTGCATTCCGGCGTCGAGGATGGCTTGCTCGATCGCTTGAGCGATCTCTCCCCGCCCTTGCTGGTCCGACACGTAACGCACTGAGCTTGGCCGCAGATCATAGGCAAAATAAAACGGGTCGCCTTTTTCGATGCCGCCGGCCGTCTTCGGCAGGGATTGGAGGTATTCCAGCTCTCCGAGTGCATTAATGTAGACCTCAAGCTGGGTGAGATCGGTTACCTTTGCGCGCCGCCCGCTTGTGCCAAAGCGGAGCTCTTGCGGCACATGATTGAGGCGTTCGTAGAGCGTTCCCGATTGGCCTGGCGCAGCATCTTCCATAATACCCTTATCTTAGCTTGGCGTTTCCTCTCTTCACAGTAGCAAAAAAAGGTCAAAATCGTCTTGTCAAATCGGTCCCGGTCAGTAAAATGGAACTAATTCCAGTATGCGTAGATCAGCAAGAAGACCGATGTCCAAGGTCCATATTGCGGTCCGTATTGCAGAGGAGCAAGGCATCTCCCGCGAAAAGGCGATGCAGGTGTTGGATCACCTTGCCGAGATGGCGTGCTCGCATGCCCATGAGGGGTTTGTGTTTCCCGGGATCGGGAAGCTGACGGTCACAACGCACAGAGCACGGAAGCGGCGTGATCCGACGACGGGGAAGTTGGTGGAAATGCCGCCGAGACGGGTCGTGAAGTTCCGTGTCTCAAGAGGGGCTCGCGCACCGTCAAGACGGGGGCGCCCAGCCAGAAAGGGGAGATCGTCTGCATAGACCGGTCCGGGGAGCTCTGCGATACGGACTGCTTTGATATGGCCTGAGGTGGCCCCGGTAGGACCAGGCTTCCCCGGGGGGCGGCGAATTGTATCCCGGAGCGGGTGGTGTTATGCTGTTGCCGGGGTGTTTGTCGTACCCGGTGCAGGGGATGGGATATATTTGTCGCCGCCCGGGGTAAATTTTTTTGGAAGGAGGGGTTGACCCGGAATGAAAGGTGTGTAATATAGGGTGCCTTCTGTTCGCCAGGGGGTGTCCTTTCTGGAGCTAAGCTGGAGCTACTAAGCTTTAGAGGCAACCTGAGACCCGAAGTTGAACCGAGGAGAGGCTGCATTCTCTCTGTGCCTAACGGAGAGGACGGTAAGCGTTTTTGCGACGTGCTGCAATAGGTAAATCAAATCGGAGGCAACCAGAAAGAGAGAGAAAACAGGAACAAGCGAAAAGGGATCGAGAGGAACCAGAAAAACTTCTATGAGGCTGGAATCGAGCGAAAAGGATAATTACTACATCAGACAAAGCAAGCGACGAAAAGCAAGCCAACTAAGCAAGACCAAGCAACGGTTTTTACCCGAGGAGGAATCCGGAGAATGGGGCTCGGCGCCCGACCTTTCGGATGCCGAGGCGACTGCCAAGGAGGCGGAGTCGCTCGAGCGGGAGCTGGATAATGTCAAAGGGCATTATGACGGGGATGCTTCGTTCACACTTTATCTCCGAGAGATCGGGCAAACGAAGTTGCTGACCCCGGAGGAGGAAACGGCCCTCGCCGAGCGGATCCAACAAGGCGACAAAAAGGCTCGCGAGGAGATGATCAAGGCCAATCTCCGGTTGGTGGTCAAGATTGCCCGTGATTATGAGGGGTATGGGCTACCGTTGGTCGACCTTGTCAATGAGGGTAATATCGGCTTAATGAAGGCCGTGGAGCGGTTTGATCCCTCCAAGGGTGCCAAATTGTCGACCTACAGCGCTTGGTGGATCAAACAGTCGATCAAGCGGGCCCTGGCCAACCAGTCCAAGACGATTCGGCTGCCGGTCCACATGACCGAAAAGCTCTTCAATATGCGCCGAGTCTCATTGACCATGCAAGAAGAGCTGGGTCGGGAGCCGACCGATGACGAATTGGCCAATGAACTGGGGGTCACTGCGGCCCAGATAAATCAATGGCGGTCAGTGGCGAGCCGGCCTTCCTCATTGAACGCGCCGATCGGCGACGATGAGGACAGCAACACGATTGCCGAGGTGGTTCCGGACGTCAGCGCAGGGACGCCTTACCAAGATCTGGAGGGTAAGACGACCACGGAAATGCTTGAGGAGCTGATGGATAAGCTCGATCCGCGAGAGGCGATGATCTTGAAATATCGTTTCGGTCTTGAAGGGGATGGCGAACAAACTTTGGAGGAAATCGGGCATCAGTTTGGGGTTACCCGTGAGCGGATTCGTCAGGTGCAAATGATCGCGCTGGAAAAGCTGCGAAAGATGATTGAAAAGCTTGAGCGTGCCGGAATGGCTGCTTAGCGTTTGAAGGAGTTCATGCCCCCAAGGGCGTCGCCGGACCGCGACACCCTTGGGGGCTTTTTTTTAGTGTTACTCAAGAGGGAAGAGGAGCAACGGCAGTAGCAGGTCGGGATTTGGGAGGCCTTGTCGCTTGGATTCCCTTTTTCGTTAAACCTGTCGGTCAACGACAGATTCCACCCAACCTATCGAAGGTAGGTGACCGGTTAATGGGTCATTTAGCCCAAGGAATGCGGTCGGCTCGACCGAACTCTCCTTTTCTTTAGAGGCGTCGACACCCTCGAGCTATCGGGATAGGACGCCATTGCCCTTGGTCCGATAAGGTTGATTCGCCTTTGCTTTGTGGCGTTGTGGCTCTTCAGTTACAGAGGGCAAGGCTACGCCCCTTCACCTCTCCGATCCGAAAAGGTGCCTCATCTCCGTGCCGGAGGCGTGCTTCATCAGAAACCAAAAAAGGCTCCAGCAAATGACACACTTATTTCTTTCCAGACCCGAAGAGACGGTTTTGGCATAGCGAATGCTGAGGTAAGAGTGGAAGAGATAGAGATCTCATTTGATCGGACTAGCGAGTTAGAAAACAAACAAAGGTTTTGAGGGATCGCTAAACGAAAGAGAGAGCAATGGATGAGAAAGGAGTCATCGATTTATGAGCGAAAATCAAGTACATAGTAACGAGCCCGTGAGCTATCAAGAAGATAAGAAATGTAGATATCGTGGTGTCGTTTGGACAGGTGCGCTTTTCGGAGTCATCGCCGCCATCGGCTTAGTTTTTGGCTCTTCCACTGCACGAGGCGCTGCTGATGAGTCGAAGTCCCCCGGAACAAAGGTGGAAGTCGGCGCCGAAAGTAAGATGTCGGGCAAAATCAATGCCGATACCGGCGCCTACAAGATCGATATTACCGGAAAAGGTAAAAGCCAACATGTCGTCGAGGCATCGACGAATTTAGGGAAATGGGAATCGATACG
>JAHEOI010000199.1 GCA_018610125.1 Verrucomicrobiota bacterium | reverse complement strand
TACCGGTGCAAATGTTGTAGCGACCGGACTCGAAATCGGTGGCAATCGCGGCTTCGACATTGGCTTTTGCCACATCGTAGACCGAGATGAAATCGCGGGTTTGTTTGCCGTCGCCGAAGATGGTGATCGGCTTGCCTCGGGATAACCGGTCTTGAAAAATTGAAATCACCCCGGAATAGGGAGAGCTTGGGTCTTGGCGGGGTCCATAGACATTGAAGTAGCGATAGCAAATGGCCCGAAGGCCATAGCTTTGGCCGTAGGCCAAAAGAAGGTTCTCGGAAGCCAGCTTGGCGGCACCGTATGGAGTGATTGGGTCGGTCTCTTGAGCTTCGGTGATCGGCAGCCGGTCGGTGTTGCCGTAGACCGCCGCGGAGGAGGCCATGACAAATCGAAGGCCTCTGAATGACCTCGCGGCGCACGCCAGGTTATGCGTCCCCTCGAGATTGATTCGGAAGTTGTCATGAGGGGAGTGAAGGCTTTCTTGGACGCTCACAAGGGCCGCGAGGTGAATGATTGCCCTAGGACGTGCTCGTTCAATGACGGATTCGACACCTGAGCGATCGGTGATGTCCAGCTTTTCCAGAGTGAAATCGCCCGAGCGGCCTGCCTGTTCCAAATTTTCCGAGCGGCCCGTTCGGAAATTGTCCAGGCCAATGACCGGATATCCCTGGCTTAGTAAGCGATCAACGGTATGAGATCCGATAAACCCGGCAGCGCCTGAAACGATAATTGGCTCCATGGAACCCACATTACACGATAAGCCCTGTAAGGACGAGTCAATCCTTCGCGATATGCTGACCTACCGTGTTGTGCATCCAAGCTCTTCAAGGTTGAATGTGATGCACAATAAAATGGACACGCACAAAAGTCTGTAGTAAAATTCTTTTAACCAGTCTCCTTTTGTCCCGATGGTGCTTGGTCTGAGGCAACGCTTTCGCCGGAGGCAACGGGGCCTTTTCATTTCCGAAAAAAATCAGTGCAACCAAGCGACGAGGCTTCTAACTTGGTGGGTATGGATCCGTTACTCAAACTGCTTAAGGAAAATGCGAACTTGAAGCCGGCTCAGCTTGCGGACATGCTCAACATTTCCGAGGAAGAAGTCCATGCCAAGATCAAGGCGTATGAGGAGGACGAAACGATCCTGGGGTGCCATACGGTCCTGAATGAGGAAAAGGTCGACGACGACACGGTCCGTGCCGTTATCGAGGTTCGGATCACACCGGAGCGGGGTGGCGGCTTTAATCGGCTGGCTCAGCGGATTGCCAAGTATAAAGAGGTCCACTCCTGCTACTTGATGTCGGGTAGCTACGATTTGCTGGTCATCATGGAAGGAAAGAGCTTGCGTGAGATTGCGTCGTTTGTCTCCGAAAAGCTGGCAACGATGCAGGGAATCCTCTCGACAGCAACCCATTTTATCCTTAAGCCCTACAAGGAGCATGGTTTGCTAACCCATCGGGAGGAAGACTCGGAGAGGCTCTCGGTCTCTCCGTGACAATCGCGATTAGGAATAGGTAAGGTAAATT
This sequence comes from Verrucomicrobiota bacterium, assembly GCA_018610125.1. Lineage (GTDB taxonomy): Bacteria > Verrucomicrobiota > Verrucomicrobiia > Limisphaerales > JAHEOI01 > JAHEOI01. Next base: position 1,877 of record JAHEOI010000199.1, on the reverse strand, counting down.
AAGCGGAAGCGCGAAAGGAAGGGAGTCGTTATGAAAATGAGCCGTTGCGGATGTAGTCCTCAGTCGTGTGCGGTGGCGCTTATTCGATGTGCGCTCGGCATGATTCTCTTATTCTTCGGAATAAGTAAGTTCCCGGCTTATATCGAGGTTGTTAATGGGATGGTCTCCAAGTTCGAGTCGACTTGGCTTCCCCAATTTCTGGTCGCGATCTTTGCGTATGTCCTGCCGTTTGTTGAGGTGATATTGGGGATTTTGTTGCTTACAGGGATTTGTCGCACCGCTTGCGTCTGTGCTGCCGGCATTTTGTTCATCCTCCTCACGTTTGGTCAGGTAGTGTTGCATAATGCCGATGTCGTTGCCAACAATGCCCTGTATGTTTTCATGGCCGCGGTGGTGCTTTACCTGGAGGAGGATGATACGTGCGTCCTACCCCTCGGCAATTCGGCGGCAGCAACGGATAAATCGGGTTCCACACCGAGAGGCGAGTAACAAACGAGTATTCAGGCTTGAATGTTTTAAGATAAGGAGAATTGAAGAATTAACCACGGATTACACGGATTACACGGATTGATGGGACAGGCCTGCATGGCCGCTCAAAGCTTGGCACTGTGTGCCGGCCCTGTGAGCTGGATTCTCCCGAGAACAAACGCTTCAGACAAACCTCGCGATCCGAGCATAAGCGCTTGTTCCCGGGAGAATCCAGTTCACAGGGCTTTCACCGGCAATATCCGCGCATTCAGCGTAATCTGCGGTTAAGAGTCCTCTCGTTTGCCTTTTTGCGGCTGAACAGTTACACAAAAGAGGGGATTATTTGAACAGAAGCAGACAAAGGAGCGCCAAGAGAGGAATCTTTTCAAACCCTTAGTGAGCGACGCTCTCATTCAATCGCTTCCGGTAGACCTTGCGGGCGTGGGCGTAAGCGGCCTCGGCATCCTCCATCTCGTCTTCATCGATAAACCGCTTCTTTTGGGACCAGCATTGGTCGACGCCTTTGAGGCACCACTTGGCGCTACGGCGTGAAGCACGGATCGGCTTGTCATCCACGAGCACAAAGATCGGGTTTGTGTGAGAGGAAGGGAGGATTCGCAAAGCCACCCAGCTACTATGCTCGATTGGGATATCGAAATCGATTTCCTGGATTGAGCCGTCGGCTTTGATGATCTGGCGATCGACCGGGGAGCCATTCACAATGACTTCGACCGGGACAGTTCGGGTTTGACCGATTCGTGCCCGTTCAATATGCCAATACGGTTTATGATCGTAGGGGCGGTTGCCGATTTTGGGATTTGGCTCTTTTTCCAATCGAGCTGCTGCTTGAGCGCTTACATGGACCGTGCCCGATTCCGAGAGATCGAGCTGAGTGTTTCCGGAGGCCATATCGACGCCATCGACTCGGAATTTGAAGAGGTGGCTCCGACCGTCACTGACGTAGTTGTGGCCCTGCCGAATGCCTTCGCACCAGGCTTTGTAGGTTGGCTCTTGATTGAGCTTGACGTAGGAGCGGCCGAGCCCCACCCGCTCTCCGTAAATACAGGGAAAATCGGTCTCGCCGCTGACGCGAGTGCGGAATCCGACATTGAGGGTATGGTACCACATATTCAATTCCCAGACATAGGGGGTGTCGGCGAGCGACATGAAATCGACCGCGGGTACTTGCTTCCCATTCGGGCCTTCGACCTTGTGCGTGACATCGACGATGTATTCGTTCGCACCGATGCCGTTGTAGGGCGGGATGACGTAATTCGGGAGCTTGTCTGTTTCGACTTCAAGGCCCCATCCGGAATGGGCCGGTCCGGCAAGGGCTCCCTGCCGCTTCGCCCACTTCAAGGTGTTAAGGCAAAGTGTCGGCCAGTGATGCTTTGAGTCGCCTCCCGGGT
>JAHEOI010000198.1 GCA_018610125.1 Verrucomicrobiota bacterium | reverse complement strand
CGCCTGACCATACCTTTGTCGGATGCCGATTCGGGGAATAAGTCGGCCTTGACCGGCGTCTTTTTTATAAAGAGAGAGCTATGCTAAACCGGTTGCGTGAGATTAATCGACGGGTTAGATGGTTATTGGCGGTGGCGGTGGTATGCGGGGTCGCGGCCCTTGCGTTTGGAGATGCGATTCGCCGCGCGATCTATTTCCAGTTAGCAATCAACGCGCCGACGGTCGATCGCTCTAAGATGGTCGAGTTCATTGAATCCCGAAAGCGACCATTCGAATGGCTGAAGCGGCTATGGGATGCGCAAAAGATTCCCCATCGGCAGCTCGTCATCCAGTATCTGAGGGAGCACATTAAGAGGAATGGAGAATTGTGGCAAAAGAGTCGCCCGTTGGTGCTGAAGGCGACTCGAGATGTCGATGTCGGCGTGAGAAGGGCAGCTCTTTCGATGATGCTGCAGCAGGAGGACCCGAGGCGGATTGAGGCGATTCGCTATCAGCTTCAGGATTTCGATCCTGCCGTGCGGCGATTGGGAATACGGATGCTGCGCCGGCTCGAGGAGCCCAAATGGCTTCCCTTGGTTGCGGCGAGACTTGCCGATCCGCATCTCAAAGTCGCCACCTCGACTGCCAGTCTGCTGCGTCGTTGGACGGAAAAGGATTTCGGTGTGCGGCACCGACTTAATTCCAGTGGATTGGCTTCCGAAGGCTCGGGCGATTCGAAACGCTCAAACGAGCTAGAAAAACTTCGGCACGGGATCGAACAATGGAAAGAATGGTGGCAGGCCAATCGCTCGGAGTATCCACCACTTTCATCGTTTCCTGCTTCCCTAAGTGGACCCGTTGCAACGCTTCCGACTTCCGGTTTTCGTTTGAGGGATTTGGATGGAACAATGGTCCAGCTAGCCGACTTCCGGGGAAAGCCGGTGCTGTTGAACTTCTGGACAACTTGGTGTCCTTCGTGCCGAGCGGAAATTCCGAAGTTGATCGGGCTGAAACGCCAACTCGGCGACAAGATTGCCATTCTTGGAATCTCTCTCGACGCCTCTCCGAAAGGGCACACGCATAACCATGAAAAGCTCACTCCGAAGCAAAAGGCGACGCTCAAAAAGAAGGTGCGCCGGGTGGTCGAGGAAAGGGGGATCAATTACACGGTCTTGCACGATCCCAAAAGTCGGGTAGGACAGCGTTTTAATGGGCATGAGCTGCCAACCAATGTGCTGATCGGTCCTAAAGGGCAAATTCACCGGCGGTTCGTGGGGGGACGCTCCGTTGAAGGATTCAAAGCCATCATCCAGAACGTGAAATAAGGGCCCGGTCTGCCATTCTCCGGAGGCGTGGATGACCTGGCGGGGGTTGGTAGAAGCGGCCGGTATCCCCGCGGCCCTTGTCGAAAACTTGGATCGGTGGCTGGACGGCAACCCCTGTTACCTTCTATGCCTGTAGTCCTATCTGACCATCTGACATCTGGCACAAGGGAATCTTGAAATCAGGAGCAGGATCCGGTTTGCCCCAGAGGAAGCCCTGTCCCAGAGCGCAGCCTTCATCAACCAGCCACTGTCGCTGCGCTTCCGTTTCTACCCCTTCGGCAACAACAGTAAAACCGAGTCGATGGGCCATAGCGATAGTAGCACGGCCCATTGCTTTTTCGGACGGGGCGTGAGACTAATTAACTATGAAGCTTATATTGTCAACGTTCAGGATCCGGGTTGGTGAAGGTTTGATACAGCAAGGGCTCTTCGTGACAGTGCTCTCCCTGAGTCTGGTTTTGGGACTAACCTCATGCGGGAAACAGTCTGAGCCTGAATCGTCTCAAACGACAAATGGTCCTGAGGAAGGAATTTCCATTAAGACGGGGGAATCGCTTGGGAAGGGTGGCGTGGCCGACGAGGCTTCGACAAAATCAGCCAGCAAGGTGACAGCCCGCATCGAGGGAGCACCGTCAAGCTGGGAGCCGGGTGGCGAATCGGAGATGCGGCTTGTTCTTGAAATCAAAGACGGATGGCATGTCAATGCCCACCCTGCTTCGTTAGATTATTTGATTCCGACTGAATTTGAGCTCAAGAGCAAAAAGGCGGTGTTGGAGTCTATTGTCTACCCGGAAGGGGAGTCGTTCTCGCTCGCCCAAATGGAAGAGCCGATCAAGGTCTACACCGGGAAGGTTGAGATCGCCATGAGAATACGTCTGGCATCCGATTTGTCATCGGGGAAACACACATTAAACGGGTCGGTTAGGGTGCAAGCGTGTGATGATAAGCGATGCTTGGCCCCTGGGAGCGTCCCGACGAAGTTGACGCTTAATGTCACGGGCGAGACCGATGGGTGAAATCGCCGGCAGGGTAAGATCTGCCGGCGAGGGATAACGATTAGCACGCAACAAGGCAGTAATTCCCTGACTTGATTCCGGTCTGAAGCCCTATTTGTTCGGCATTAAGATTAATCCTGATTGCGTTTGGTTTGATATGTCAATCAAGGTTGAGTGAGGGAGGCTATCCCCGCATCCTAACCTTTTCCCCTTGCGAAGGGGAAAAGGGACTCGCGGACCACCGGTCCCGGGAAGTAGGAGGTTCTGGACCCGGGGACGAATTGCGTCGCAGCGAGCTTCCTCTTCCCTTTCGAAGGGGAGAGGATCGAGGTGGGATCACAGTCCCCTTTTCCTCCTTTCTTTACGGGGTATTGCTCTTTGCAAAAGTTCCGCCACAATAAAGAGGAGCGAATTAAGCGGCTGGCAGCCGCTTCTACTTTGCTTATCCGTGCAGGAACTTTTGCAAACATTGATAGGGGATCATGACCGCTGTCCATTGAAGCTTGAACCATTACGTCTGGGCCGTAACCGGCAACACCTGACTAAGTCTTCATTCGTCCTCTTTCTGGCTTGCTGTTGCTTGAGAGCGATCTTTGTTCAAGAGCGCTTTCATCTTTTTCAAGTCAGTTGTCGGTTGCTGACAAACATAATTTTGACAGATATAGGCCGTCGCAGTCCCTTGTTTTTGCGTTACGCTGCTAACGAACGACAGGTGGCTGGTCAGATCTTGGCGGGAGGATTTGTTGACCAACATTACGATTTTATTGGGAATAAACTGCTTATGGACTGCGTTTAACATCGCCTCCGTATCGGAAGCATCCTTGTTGCCGGCAATCAGGATCTGCTTGGGCTTTTCCAAATGGTAAATGTAGGCCGCGAGGAGTTGAGAGAGACTACTCGGGGCTTGATCGAGCCGTTTACTAAAGGCGTTTAGCGTCTCGGACGCCCGCTTTCGGAACGCGTCATTGTCGGTCATTTGAGCGAGGCGCAAGCAATTCAGCGCGGCGATCGAATTGGGTGACGGCTGGGCGCCGTCTTGCGTCTCCTTCATTCGAAAGAGGAGGTTTTCCGATTTACCGGCGGTGTTGAAATAACCTCCGTCGGAGGTATCCCAGAAGAGGGTGTCCTGCTTTTCCTGCAACGCGACCGCCCAATCCAAGTATTGCACCTTGAAGCTTGCTTCGTACAGGTCGAGTAGTCCTTGGATGAAAAACGCATAGTCACTGGCATAGCCGTCGATTCCGGCCTCGCCGGACCGGTAGCGGCGCAATAGGGTGCCTGACTTCGGTTCGTAAAGATGGCGCTTGACGAACGCCGTTGCCTTTTTTGCAGCCTCGAGGTATTTGTCGTCCCCGAGGACCTGGTGTGCCCGCGCAAAAGCCGATATCATGAGGCCATTCCAAGCGGTAAGGGCTTTGTCGTCCAAGTTGGGACGTGGGCGCTTGGCACGGCGCTCAAAAAGCTCTTGTCGGCTATCCTTCAAGAGCGTGCGGACTTGCTTGGGTGTTTTCTGGAGTTTTTCGGCCGTTTCCTCGATCGAATGGACAATATGGAGCACATTGCGCGGTCCGAATTCCCCGTGGGGATCCTTTCGGACATTGCCTCCCTGTTTCACCCCATAATAGTAATTGAATACCTTGGCCTTCTCAGAGCCGAGGGTTGAGACAATGTCGCCATGTTTCCAGACGTAGAATGCCCCTTCGCCATGCTTGGAGGGGTTGTCCGGTCGCGGGCTGTCGGCCCCTTCAGCCGAATAGAATTGGCCCTTTGGGCCGGTCATGTCTCGTAAAACGTATTTTAGGGAGTCCCGGGCGACCCGGGCGTAAAATGGATCGTCTGTGATTTGGTAGGCCGCCAGGTAGGCCCAGGTGAATTGTGCCTGGTTGTAGATCATTTTCTCGAAATGCGGAACGTGCCACCGCCGATCGACCGAATAGCGGTGGAAGCCGCCGCCAAGATGGTCGCGGATGCCCCCCTTGGCGATCTCACGGAGGGAGTTGAGTGTCATATCGAGGGCCTTTTCCTGGCCGGTCCTCTCGTAGTATCGCAGCAGGAAATTGAAATGGACGATTTGAGGGAATTTCGGCGCGCTTCCGAAGCCGCCGTGCTTGGAGTCGTATTTTTGATTAAGGCTCTGGTAAGCCTTCTCCAAGAGAGAGGGCTGTAAGTCGACGGTTTTGCGAGTGGCGCTGGCAGCGTAATTCTTAAGCTGCTGGGTTACCTTTTGGCTGGAGGCAATGATCTCCTGCCGATCTTTCTCCCAACGGCCGGCGATCTCCTTGAGGATCTGTTTGAAGCCTGGGCGGCCGTATTTGCCTTCAGGCGGGAAATAGGTTCCGCCGAAAAAAGGCTTCAGGCTGGGTGTGAGCCAAACACTCATCGGCCAGCCGCCGCTGCCGGTCGTTGCCCGAACAAAGGTCATGTAAATGCGATCCACGTCGGGGCGTTCCTCGCGGTCGACTTTGATATTGATAAAATTTTCGTTCATGATCTTGGCGATCTCGGGATCCATAAACGACTTTCGCTCCATGACATGGCACCAGTGACAGGTCGAATAGCCCACCGATAGGAAAATCGGCTTGTTTTCTTTTCGAGCTTTTTCGAAGGCCTTGGGCCCCCAAGCGTACCAATCCACCGGATTATCGGCATGCATCCGGAGGTAAGGGCTTTCGGCATGAGCCAGGCGATTTGTGTAACCGCCTCCCTCGACAGCCGTGCGGAGATCGGCTTGCGGCTTGGCCGCAATCGAGGAATTCAATGCTCCTTGCCAGGCAAGCCAGGCGCCTGCCCCTATTGCCAGTGCCGCCACGATCCCGGCCGATGCGAGTCGTCTATGGGTTTTATTCATATCTGATTCCTTTGTTGTTGTCTTGGCATCCGTCTTTCCCGACCTTTTAAAATTTGAGACGCACTGCTTTGGCCAGGCTGCGTGCCTTTTTGCGGTTTATATTGCCGATCACGCAAACAACGTAGTCATCCACTCGATGGGCGACGAATTCAAACGGGTTGACGCGCCGACACAGAATTTCCTTCTTCAACTTCTCTTTGAGATGGGGAAAGCGTTCCAGCTCGGCCTCGGAGAAAACAATCACCGAAATGGATCTCGAGTTGAGCTTGCCAAGCCGCCAGGCGACATCCATCCCTTTGATAGTGCAAAGGCGACTGCCTTGCGACTTAAACTCAGGCACCTCGGGCAGATATTTGAAGGCTCTTTTGTCCAGTCGGCCTTTGAGACGTTGCACGAAGTTCGTCGGAATTGATCCTTGATAGTCCGCCGTAACAATCCCATTGAGGTAGGCCTGATGGCACTCTCGCACCGCTTTTATGAGAGGGCTGCCTGCTGCATCGGCCTGGAAGCTTGGCAGGACCATGGCGCCAATTCCTGCGATGATTCCAGCCAAAATACCCCCCTTGACGAGAGCCAACCGTTGAGTAAGGCGTCTCCAGATTCGAGGCTTTCCGATCTTGGCCTCGATGTT
>JAHEOI010000197.1 GCA_018610125.1 Verrucomicrobiota bacterium | reverse complement strand
TGGTATTCAATCGCTCTGCCAGCTCCTTGACCTTCAAGCCTTCCTTGCCGGCATTACTCAAGGCGTTGATAATCCCTTCCTTGAGCTGGCCCCGAGGCGCCCGCTTTCGGGTCTTGGAGGCAGATTTCGAAGCTGTTTCCGAGCTGGTAGCCAAAGGCCTGCTCCCTTTGGCGCTCCCTCTGCTCGGTATTGCCTTTCCGGTTTCATAGGCAGCGAGCTGTTGGTTGATCTTTTGAAGCTCGCTTTCGAGGGATTCCTTTCTCTCGATCAGCTTGTTGATGTCTTTGATTTGATGACTAGTCAGTTTCGTTAAATCCATGTCCCAGCAATCCCTACCATCCGATATCCGCCTTTGTCTATACCACGTACAGGAGCTTTGAAGACGGTTCGTCCAATCCAGCAACGGCTCTGCAAATCGGAAATCGACGCCGCGCCGTAACAGGAATGCTTGGGTATCCCATATGGATCTGGCATAACTTGTCTCGCTGATGCATCCGGCAGACCCACTCATCGTTTATAACTGCTTACCGAGTTGTTGAGACTCCATGCCCTCGGTGTACTCGCCGGTAGTGGCGGCTTAGAATGTCTTTGGCCCGCCCTCCTTTATCGATTCGTAATTTCCCTGTGTGAGGGGTGCAATTGCTCTTTGGCGGGCCGTGGGCAAGGGGACCAAGGAAAACGCCCGGCAAGAGCTGTAATCTCTTGCTCAGGACGACGGTTGACCCAGGCTAATACAGCTCGTATAACGAGTCCCTTCCAAGGTGCTTGAGGTATGTTTCGGTCAACTTCTCGACGGTGTCAGGAGGACCGATGTCAATCCAGTCCTCCACACTCCCCCGGAAACAGTAACGTTCCGGCTTGAACAGACGATTGTCGCCATCCACAAGGACGAACCGCATCACCGGCATGTAACGGGCCAAGCTTTGCCGGCGCCGCTCTTGCTGCCGGGATGAAAGGCGAATGCCGAGCTCCGATTCCAGAGCCAACTCATTACAGCACTCGTGAATCGTCAGCTCCTTGCCCCGCACTTCCACTTTGTAGAGGTATTCTCCCGTCTCTCTGCGGAGCCATCGGACGACGAGCTTCTCTTCCTCCTCACCAATAAGCCTCGGTTTCCGGCGACGAAGATAAACCTGGCCGTTGACTGTCTCATACACTTCGTAGCCCTCCGGAATCTGCTCGGCAAGCTGACCGTTCGACTTCGTCGAAAAGTAATATTGAACCCCTCCGCCCGCCTTGGGACCAACATGGAGGTAATACGTCTTGCCGATCCGGCTGGTACGCGTGACTGCCATTTGGACCAGCGTAGCCATCACCCGGCACCAAGTCCAGTCTGATCGAATGCCTGGTGAGACGGATGAGCGCGAAAAGGAGGTCGCTCGCCTTACTCATCCGTGTCCGGCAACGATATCCTCGACCGAACGCAGCTCCCCTCCGGGAATAAGCCCAACTCGGGCTTCACCTTAGCTCAACCGACGGACCGCCGTAAAACGGCGGTTTGGGCTGCCCAAATAAGCTTGTTACAGCGAAACTGACTCAAAGGCATTTGAAAAGGCCTGATCAACGCCGGCGAAACCGCGATTCAATAGCCAATCTTCGCATTTCTGATGGGCCCACCGAAGAGTTTGTGTGCCCCAACGTATCAACCCCCATATCAACCCCCATCCACCGATATTTTTATCACCACCCCCTGCCCACCCGACCACAGGAGCACCAATCCGGGAGGCCAATGATCGAGACCTCCGTCAACCTTCCCTCCCTCGAACCCGGTATGAACTTACCGATTCTGACCTCCAAATCTCCCCATGTATACACCCTCAAATCGAAAGAATTTTTCCATCTCCATCCAATACCGGCTCATTCTCCCTGCGCGTCTACTCACTTTCCCGTGCCGGATGACCTTCCCGATCTATGGGTCAACGCCTCCAGGTCGGCTAACAATGACCGGATCGCCCCGTGGACTAACGGGGCGGTTTGCGGGCCGAGGGAATTGATCTCGCCGTAGACATCAGGCTGGAAATTTTTTTCCCGCTAAAGTTGGGCTAGGAGCGGGCCGACATTCGGTATCGCCGCATGCTTTGGCAGGTCTGCGACGTCCTCAAAGCCCTCCAAGAACTCCCAATCCCCGGAGAAAAGAAGCGTGGACTATTTGGAGAAGGTCACTTTCTGGGCCATCGATGCGGAATGCTGATCCCGGAGGTGGCCGTAAATTCGCATAGCCAAAGCGCCACCGTGCTTGTGACCCAGCCATTTCGCCACGGTGGGGATGTCGACGCCGCTCTCGATACAACGCGTGGCAAACAAGTGGCGGAGATCGTGATGGGTAAGGCGAGCGCACCCGACTTTACGGCATGCTCGGTCGAGGGACTTCTGACACTCCCGGACCCTAACCACGTGTGAGTCAGCGGTTTCAGCCGGTCTTTCCTGGCGCATCCGTGTCAAGAGACGGCGGGCATCGGAAACCATGGGCACGCGCCGAATCTCGCCATTTTTTGTCCCATGCTCCGGATCACCGCGGATGACCAGCTCGCCCTTATCGAAATCCACATCCCTCCAAGTGACCTGGGCAGCTTCCGACTTGCGACAGCCCGTAAAGGTAAGGAATTCGACCAAGTCGGCGCAATCGGACTGAACCGACCATATACCGTCCGGATTGCCTGGGCGATGGCCCGGAAGGCCTTCGGCTCCGGGAGAGCGACCTCTTTTGGGCGGACCCTTGTCCGTTGGATCGCCTTGGCCGGATTGCTGAAACACACCCCTTTTCTCGATGGCCATCTCCAAGACCAACCGGAGGGTTCTGGCAGTATTATTGTAAACGGCGGCCGCATACTGTCGGTAAAACTTCGCCGCCCAATCCCGGCACTGGTCCTCTGTGATCTTGCGCACTTCGGTCTCATCAAGCCCCGGCCAGGACTTGACCACGACCTGGAGGCAATATTGGCGGTATTCCCTGGTGCGAGGCTTGATCTTCGGGTCGTTTGCGAGGCGGTCCAGATAAAGCTCCTTGGCTTGGCCGAACGTCATCCGTTCGTCCTCGGGCGAGCGGCCCTTTTGGAGCCGTTGTCGCTCCTCCTTCATCAGGTCGGCAAGGCGAGGCTTGGCGATATACTCCTGTTTCGTTCGGAGGGACTTGCGAATGAGCTTGCCCCCAACCCGAACTCGTGCGAAGTATGCCCCCGACGGGAGGTACCGGACGATGTTGGTTACCCTGGACATTTCCTAGAGGCACCCACCGGATATTTCCGGTTGCATGAGGCGACTACCGGATGGTAGCATCTTGATTGCCTGGGAAACTGGACTCTGACCCGGAGTTCCCGACAGTGACCGCATGCACCGGTAGCTCAATTGGATAGAGCGTCTGACTACGGATCAGAAGGTTGGGGGTTCAAATCCTCCCCGGTGCACGCTTGATACTCAAAGGGTTACACCACACCTGCCTACATCCTGTTACAACGTCTGTACACTTGCTGTACCCTTTTTCAAGCACTCCTCTCCTATCGACAGCATCTCCCTCCCCTACCTCCCCTCTAAATAGCTCGTTTCTTTGCGGTTCTTCCCACTCCCACTGCATAAGCTCCAGGGTATTCCAAACGCAAAAGGGTCTCTCTCACCTTTCCGCAATGGCCCCCTTTTCCCCGCTATAAATCTGTGAACGGGACAAAGTGTCCCATTGGCCGATCCCGACCGTAAGGCCCGGATCGCCGCCATTCCTTGGACAAAGCCGGAAGCGCTCCCACGTCGGGACCGCCTCCGGCTTTTCTCATTCCAACCCAAAACCAACCGAGAAAGGAGGACGTATGTCCAAGACCAAATCCAAGCCATCAAACACGCCACTCAAGAAGGTCCAGTTCGGATCCATCGCCGCCAAGAAGTCGACCGCCCGGAAGTCGCACCTCCCCTTCCCCGATGAGAACGGTGAGGCAGCTCAACTGGCCGATCAGATCATCGATTTGTCCGAGAAGACAAAGACC
>JAHEOI010000196.1 GCA_018610125.1 Verrucomicrobiota bacterium | reverse complement strand
GGTCTTTGTCTTCTCGGACAAATCGATGATCTGATCGGCCAGTTGAGCTGCCTCACCGTTCTCATCGGGGAAGGGGAGGTGCGACTTCCGGGCGGTCGACTTCTTGGCGGCGATGGATCCGAACTGGACCTTCTTGAGTGGGTTGCTCGTCTGTTTGGATTTGGTTTTGGACATACGTCCTCCTTTCTCGATTGGTTTTGGGTTGGAATGAAAAAAGCCGGAGAGCGGTCCCGATGTGGGAGCGCTTGCGGCTTTGCAATAGGAATGGCGGCAATCCCGGCCTTATGGTCGGGATCGGCCAATGGGACCCTTTGTCCCATTCACAGATTTATAGCGCGGAAATGGAGGCCATTGCGGTTGAGGTTCGCGTACATGTCGTAGTAGCGCTGCGATGGTTGGATGGCTTAGGCCGTGTGTTGCTACACTTTTGGGGTTCACTGAGACTTCCTCACTGGAGGCGTTAGAAGCCGAGTTATTCAATGTGGACGGGGGTTGGGTGAAACCTTGTGAAATCGAAAGAAGGGCTCTGAAATCGGCCAAAACGGAATTTTAAGTCCTGTGCGTCTGCCATTCCGCCACACCGGCATGCCTTGATTGGCGGGGATTTGGTGGCTGTTCGCCTTTTCTCCGGTGCCTTTGTGACACGGGAGCGACAAGAAAGCAAGTGCAACGCGTTGCGAGCTTCACGCGTATCTCGAGGCATCCCCTCATCGTTTTCGGAGGCGCTCCGGAACGCAACCGAGCGTTGCAGGGGCGGTGGGTTGGCAACAGGCGGTATCTTGCCCGCCGTAACCACTGAAAACCCTTTTTCGAGCCGAAATTCCCTCAGCCAAACCCCCCAAAAAATGCCCACACTCTGGCTGGGGCGCAAGCGGAATTGCGAAATCTCTTGATTCGGGGGCGAGGGGGAGCTTCCGACTGGCAAACGTGGCTGTCTGGAAACGAGAGAGGACTTGCAATCGACGACACCGCAGCTCCGGGCGGTCTGCGATCGAAGCCGGCCGGGTTCGCGCCACACAAACAGCCAATCCTCTTTGGAAAAGCCGGGAGCAAAAAACTTGACTCAAGCGGAGGGAATTGTGTTAGGCAAGGAATTTAACTCGCTTCCCCATAGAAACATGAGCCAAGCCGTCTAATATGGAAGCCGTCGTTCTTGAACCCAATCTGGATCTCAACTTGCGTGACATTGAAGTGGCTGAGGAGATCGGGCCACGGGATGTTCGTGTGCAACTGAACCGGGTCGGGATATGCGGCTCTGACGTTCATTACTATAAGCACGGGAGGATTGGGCCATTTGTGGTGAATGCCCCGATGATTCTCGGTCACGAGGCCGCCGGGACGGTGGTCGAGGTAGGCAGCGAGGTGACCGAGCTAAACAAAGGAGATCGAGTCTGTATGGAGCCCGGAGTGCCCGATCCTGACTCGAAAGCGACACAGCTTGGCCTGTACAATCTCGATCCCCAAGTCCGGTTTTGGGCGACGCCGCCTGTACACGGGGTGTTACGCCCGACCGTCGTTCATCCCGCCAAGTTTACCTTTAAGCTTCCGGAGAATGTCAGCTTTGCAGAAGGGGCGATGGTCGAGCCGCTTGCCGTTGGCATGCATGCGGCCAAGAAGGCCCGAATTCAGCCCGGGGATCTTGCCATTGTGACCGGAGCGGGCCCCATCGGCATGGTCACGGCGTTGGCAGCCTTGGCGGGGGGCTGCTCCAAAGTCGTGATGACGGATTTTGTGCAGCCCAAGCTCGATCTCGCTGCCAAGCTCGGTCCGATAGTTCCCGTCAATCCGCGAGAGGAAAGTCTTAATGGAATGGTGAATCGTATGACGGGCGGTTGGGGAGCGGATATCGTTTTTGAGTGCACCGGCTCATCTCATATTGCCAGTGAGCTCTTTGAGCCGCTTGCGCCGGCCGGGCGGGTGGTATGGGTTGGTATGCCGGTCGAGCCGATTTCATTCGACATTGTCGCGGCCGAGGTGAAGGAAATTCGGATCGAAACCGTTTTCCGCTACGCTCATGTTTATGATCGGGCGTTGGCGCTCATGGAGAGCGGCAAGATTGATGTTACGCCGTTAATTACGGATACATACCCATTTGAGCGCTCGGACCAAGCCTTTGAGCATGCCGCGGCGATGCCCGAGAGCTCGATCAAAGTGCAGGTTCGGATGTAGCCAATGATGTTGGCACAAACGGCAAGCCGGCACAGTGGGGGCATTATTCCGCCCCCACGGACAACGGCTGGGAAGGCTTGGCGGTCTTTGGCCCTCCGCGGAACCCGAAACCGCATCGGTAGCTTACGCGGGATTACGGGTGTTTCGGTCCGCGCCGCATCCGGAAACGGGGTGGAAACAACTTTACGCTCGAGGTCGGGAGGTGGCCTGTCGGGCGTGACTGATAGCCGAGCCACTTTGAGCTCAAGAGCTTCGTGTCCAAGAGTCAATCTTCGGTTATTTGGAGCATGCCCGCCTGATAAAGCCTGGAGCTATCCCACTGCATCCCTTCGGTCAGCGTCGGGAGATCGAGAGTCTCGAATTCCCCTTCGAGCGAATCTGCCTCGATCAAATGCAGCCTATCGCCCAGACTCAGCTCCACGCCCTTCTCCAATGTCACTACGAGTCGCCCGGCCAGCTTGACAGCTCCGTTGATCTTCAGTCGCCCCTCCTTGATCCCCGGGGCTTTGACTTGGAAACGCAGCGTTCCCGGGTCGTGCTGGACGAAGTCCCCGTCGATTCTTAACGAATCGGTTACTTTCAGGCGCCCGCTGTTGTAGGCGGTTGTTTCGATTGTTCCATATCCCTGAAATTGCCCGCCGGGGAGGATTGTCAGCCACCGCCGACTCGTGATTCGGCCCCCCGCCATTTCCAGTCGACCCCCCTTGGAAACACGCACCTCGTTGCCTCCGATTAACATCCCTGAACCGGCCACTTCGACGGTCTGGGCTGCGGCTTCACCTCGGATCTCAATGCCCAGAAACTCCACCCTTTGGGTTAGGTGAGCAATCTGCGGCGACGGACTTGAATTGGCCAACAGTGCCACCCAAGTCTCTCTGGGCCGCCCCTTGCCACTCCAGTTTGAGGCTTTCCCCACAGCGGCATCATGGCTGCCTTGCCATTTGTGGTAGGTGAGATAATAGGGATCTCCCCGGTTGTGGCCATTATGGCGAGCCCATGCCTTGCCAATCGCATCGCCGTGTGTGACCCCTTCCGAGGCGGCAACCGCTTCCATTTCTTCCTTGAGAGCGAGATGCTTTTCGGATACCGATGATTCTTTATCGGACAGGAGGTTGTACCGTTCTCCCGGGGCCGCCTTGAGATTGTAAAGGGCATAGTGCCCTCCGTTCTCGCTCCAGCGGATGAGCTTCATTGAATCGCCGACGATTGCCCAGTCCTGGTGATCCTCAAACGCCAGGTATTTCCGTTGGCGCTGATGACCTTTCCCCAGAAGCGTGGGGGCAAACGAGACCCCGTCGATTCCGACCGGTGCGGGATGTTCTGCCACGTCGGCCAATGTAGGCAACACATCGGTTATATCCACCGGACGACGGCTATCCGATCCCGCCTCGATCTTGGCGGGCCAGTAAGCCACCATCGGCACTCGAATGCCCCCTTCGAAGAGGCTGCCTTTTCCGCCACGCAGGCTGCCATTGACCTCGAATCGATCCGTGAAGCCCGCTCCCCGATATCCTCCATTATCGGAAGTAAACAGGATGAGCGTTTTCTCGAGCACGCTATCTCCGGTCTCGCCATCCTCATTCGGATCTCTCAAGAGCGCCAGGATGCGCCCGATGCTGCGATCCATACGCGTGACCATTGCCGCATATTGCTTGGCTTTGTCGGACCAGCCGGCGGTATCCACGTCGGAATACTGCTCGAACCATCCCGCAACCTTTTCGATCTGCGCCAAGGGCGCGTGTGGGATCTGGTAATGAATCTGAAGGTAAAACGGACGGCTCTGACTGGCATGTTTCCGCAGGAAGCGCTCGGAATGTTGTGCGTAGAGATCGTGGCAATAGCGGTTGAATTTCGCGTCGACGGTGTTCCCGGTCGGTGTGAGCGTCAGGCCGCTTGGGCCCTTTGGCGAATCCTCCCATAACGAGGACATAAAGTAGGTATGGGCTCGAACATGATCCAAACAGCCATAGAATTCGTCATAGCCTTGGTTTGTCGGGAGCGTCGTCGGATTGTCGATTACAGGGTTTTGATGAAGGACCTTCCCCTCTCCTTTGGAGCCTCCGAATCCCCATTTGCCGAAAGCGCCGGTGACATAGCCGGCCTCTTTCAGTACCTTGCCGATCGTCTTGGAGGCCTTCCGAAATCCCTTTGCGTGCCAGCGAATATTGCGATCGGTCCAAGTGTGCCCGGTATGGTAGCCGACCTGAAGAGAGGCACGGGTGGGGCTGCAAACCGGAGCGGCATAGGCGCGGTGAAAGACCATCCCGTTTTCGGCCAGTGTATCGATGAACGGCGTCTTGACAAACTCCTGACCATTGTAACCAACCGCTCCCCAACCGAGGTCGTCGGCCATGATCTGGACGATGTTTGGCCGCTCCACGTCTCCAGCACGGATGGAGGGGGCTATCGAGAGGCCGGCGAGCACTATCCATAGGGATTTCATTTTGCCCATCGGATACCATTCTTGGCGCATTGGCAAGAGGAAAGATGGTGCGCGTTCGCCGCAGCGGATCGGAATCCGGCTTGAAATCCTCGGACCATGCCTTCGTTACCCCCCACGGATCGCTCCGGGTAATGTGCCACGAAGCTCCTTAGGATGACTCCGCGGAAGATGGACTCTTCGGTCGAGCTCCCTTTTGAGCTTTCCACCCAGTCTATGACAGCAACCCGGAGCCGATCCGTCAATAGGAAGTAAGGGAACCGTTTTGATCAAGCGCCTTGCCTGTTTACTGGAAAATAGATACGAGCTCCTTAAGCTCTCTTCCTTCACGGACATTACGTACGCGCACGTAGAATACGCCTGAAAGCACAGAGGGCAAGACGTTGTTGATGATCATTTTAGCCCAGCCCATTGCCAACCAGAGCAGATTCGCCCCGAAATCCGCGCCGCTCCCGCGCACGGTGACCACGTTCGGTTGAAAATGCTGAAACGGCAGCTCGAGAGCGCCCTGAACCACCAACACCAATAGAAGAGCGCCAAAAATTGTCCGCAGGTACCCTTTCGTCAACTGATGGCTGCGACGCAAGCCGGCAAATGGACCGATTCGCTCCGTGGCGACGGCCGGGACCGCCACAAGCAACATACACCATAGTATCAATCCGGGGAGAATCAGCAACGCAAAGCCCAGCCCCCTAACGACCTGGAAAAGGAATACGGCAACAACGAGAGGAACGAAGCGTCGAAGGACGGTATTGACAGCGTTCCAAATTCTTATCGGGCGGCCATGCATATGCTCGATTGTTGCGACGACAATGACGGCGTGCATCACATACGTTAGTACCAGTTGAACGGGAGCGTTTATGTAGCCCCCCACAACGGACCATTTCGGCGGCTCCGATCCGATTGCCATACTTTGCCCAAGCTCAAGAATGAGCTCGAGGAGGAGGCTCGGCGAAAGAACGATCAATGCAATAGCGCCCATCGAGGCAATGCGTGCGGTGGCAATCCCGAACGTGCGGTTGAGCAGTTCACGGCTCGTGATCTCCTCGTCCAAGGTTCTCCGCTCCTGGCGCATCGAGACCGGTTGTTCCGGCTCGCTTAAGTCTGCCAGGCTTCCTTCATCCTGATTCCGACTCGGGGCTTCGGGGGGTTCTTCTTCGAAACGTTGCTCTCCAGGTGGCTCCAAATGCTCGGTTCTTGGCGTGCGCAACGATTTTTTTCGAAATAGGCAAATGCCCCCGACAGCGGAAGGAATACCAAAGAATACCAACATGAAGGCGTTGCCGGCAATAGTCGGCCCACCGTCGCCAACTATTTTTACCAAGGAGCCAAGCGAAATGAAACAGCCAAAAACGATTAAAAGCGTCGCAATGACTTCGGAAAAGCCGACCTGTGACTCACTCGAAAAGGCCGCGTTTGAGCTCAGCGAGCTTGGAGCCAAGCCAATAACGGTGGCTTCGTGACAGTCGCGGCAAAGAGATTGTCCTTCTGTGTCTGTCAGATCGGGCGTTGATGGGCAGCTCACGCCGCAGAGGACGCACACGCTTTTCATTACGGGATTTGAATCCATGAATTTTCGTTGGTTTTGAGCCTTGGGCTTGGTCGCGCTTCAGTCACAGAGAGCATGTCTGTGTTCCTTAATTTCTCCGAGCCGGAGGCGTGCCTAGCCAGAAAGCAAAAATGGCTCCGGCAAATGACATTCTTAGTTTCGAGCCCCTTGATGGCTTGAGGCCGTCGCAAGAGCTCCTACTTGCTATCGGGAGCGGGGCTCATATTCGGCTGAACCAGCCGAGTCGCCTTCGGTTTAAGTAATAAGTCAGTCCGAGGATCCGCATGAGGACCGCCGTGAAGTAGAGCAGAGCAAAGTAGGACAGAAAAATACCGACGATGGGAATTGGCAGGATTTCCGGAAAAAGCATAGCCGCGCCCAATGCTGTCATGGTTAGACCCAACAAGATGCAAGCGACCAAGTACGAGCCGGGGATCTTGAGAATGGACAGGATAACGAAAATTGGGTTGGCGCCGGCAATCGACTGGCTCATGGCCACTGCCAGGGTGGCCATCGGGAAATAGGCAATGCCCGCGCCCAGCAAAGAAAATGCAGTGGGATTTAACGAGGTGGATTCCTGAAAGAATTTGTAATAAACTAAGAAAGGGCCGAAGGAAAGAATGAGCGTGCCGAGGAAGTGGAACAAAGGTACCCCGAGATCCTGCCAAGTATCGGAGAGGTCGGGCCATCCAGGCAAGTGACCTTCGCCTTGGGCTGAAGAACGGATTATCTCAAAGCTAAAGGCTGCCAAATAGGCAAGGATGCCAAAAGTGACCACTAACACCAGGGCCAAGCCCAGGACGCCCGCTCCGATGGATCCCGCAAAGATGATGGCCAGATCAATCAGGCCGAAAAAAAGTGAGCCGCCTGCCAAGATTGCCCAGCCACTCTCCTTGAAAGGATAGGCAAAGGCACTGACAAAAGAGACCTGTGCCGGCTGCGGCTGATCGGGCGAGGGGAAGGGCCGGCTTCCAATCGGACGGCATCGCCCTCCACAGTGCGGGCAAAATTCGATTTTATTTTGCCCCAGCGTGCGGACCTTCATGCAATCCGCGCAATAATTGCCTCGACACGCTTGGCATTGACGGGTCGCGGGCACACCGGGATGATTTTGGCAGCAAGGATCTTCCCATTCGTCGGAGCCGACCTCAGTGTCGACCGGTATGGTCGCTTCACTGGCCGGCGAGTTTGCTGATGAGTCCGTCAGTGTGACTTCGTAACAATCCTGGCAGAGGTAATGGTCCTCCGGATCCTTAAAGCGGGGAATTGAAGAGCAGTCCGTGCCGCAAACGACGCAGACCTTTTCAGGGGAAGGGGGTAAATCCATAACTTTGCTTTCGTTTTGGGATTTGAGAGTCAGCGCCCTAAAGCTCGGTGAGCTCGATTTCGACCTCACCGAAGTCCATTGGGTACGCAGTCCGTTGGATGGAAAATAGGAGGACGGATACCTCTGGCGTTCTAAATTCGCAATGCATCGGTTTCGCTCGTTGCCGCCAACCCAAGACGCGTTTGCCAGAGTGATTCTGTCTTTCCATAAGAAGTATACGCGGGTGGCGTAGCCGATCTTTCAAAAATGAGAATTTAATTTGAGCGATTTTACCCCTTACGCGTAATACCGTTCGGAAAATGCTCATCTCTGACTCGCCCTTACAGGGCTTGAGCTTGTCTGCGTTTCGGTTCCCAGGGTGGAACCCTGGGCTATGTTGATCCGCACCTTTGGCGCTCTCGAACAATGCCCCAACGGGGCAATTCAATGTAGCCTAGGGCTCAGCCCTATCGCGCCATGATGCCTAGGGAGAGGGGAGGCAGAGAAGGCCGAAACTCTCCAGAGTAGCCCAGTGAGTGAGAATCCCACCTGGTAAGGTTTGACCAACCGCCAGAAGCGAGTCTTGCGTAGTCGTCC
>JAHEOI010000195.1 GCA_018610125.1 Verrucomicrobiota bacterium | reverse complement strand
TTTTAAGCCATGGCGGCGGGCTCTTCGTCCGGGTGATGTTTCTGCTGCACGGAGTCGATGCAGGCGCTGTAGACTTTGAGGTGCTCGAGGCAGGTTCTTTCCCACGAGAAATCGACACGCATCCCATTATCGCGGTAATACCGCAGAAGCTCACGTTCTTCGTAAAGGACCAGCGCTTTCTGGATGGCCTTGGCCAAGGCCGCACTGGAATAGTCGTAAAATTTGATTCCGTTTGCCTGGTGAAGATCCTCGGTGATGTCGGTGACCGAGTCGTCCAAGCCTCCTGTCGCACGGACGATCGGAACGGATCCATAACGCAGGCTGTACATCTGATTGAGGCCGCACGGCTCGAAGCGCGACGGCATCAGGTAAAAATCGCCGGCGGCCTCGATTCGGTGGGCAAGCCCTGGATCGTATCCAATGCGGATGGCAACTTTTGAGGGGAAGCGACCGGCAAGCTCCTGAAAAGCCCGCTCGTGCACGGGATCGCCTGCGCCGAGCAAGACGAACTGCATTGTCTCCTTGAGCATGCCCTCGAGCGCCTCAAGCTCAATATCGACTCCCTTCTGTTCCGTGAGCCTGGTGATGGTGGCAAAGAGTGGAATGGATGCGTCGACCGGGAGCCCAAGCTCGTTTTGCAAATCGAGCTTTTCATCCACTTTACCGGCTCGGGCGTGAGCGCTGAAGGCATGACGAAGGTGCGGATTCCGGGTTGTTTGCCACTCCTCGTAATCCACGCCGTTAAGGATCCCTAGCAGATCGTTTTTACGACCCCGCAGGACACCGTCAAGACCGCATCCGAGCTCTTCGGTCATGATTTCGCGGGCATATCTCGGACTGACGGTCAATATCTTGTCGGAATAGACCAAGCCGGCTTTGAGGCAATTGACCTGGTTATAGTACTCAAGCCCGTCGGGATGGAAATAGTCCCACGGGAGGTTGGTAAGGCCGAATTTGTCGATCGGGAAGATCCCTTGATAAGCCAGATTATGCACCGTCAGGCATGTCGGTGGCGTCCGGCGCCCCTCGTTGTGCCTCTCATGGTGGAAGAGCGCCGGCACCAGTCCGACTTGCCAGTCGTGGAGATGGACGACATCGGGATTCTTGGGTAGCCGATGGGTCAGTTCGGCCACGGCCTTGGAAAAGAAGATAAATCGCTCCGGGTTGTCCGAGTACTCCACGCCATTCTCGACATAGATTCCCTTGCGGTCAAAGAAATCGGCTCGAGAGACGAAATAGATCGTTAATTCCTCGGAGACCTTGAGGCTATAGAGAGCGGCTTGGAGCTCACGATCCCCCAGGTTGAGGCAAAGTGTTTGATCGAGGCATTCAATTGTGGGAAACCGCTCAAGGATACCGCGGTATAAGGGGGTTACCACGTTGACATGGTTGCCGCTTCTTGCCAGCGATTTCGAGAGGGCCCCCACCATATCCGCCAAACCGCCGGTTTTGGAATAAGGATGAACTTCACTGCTTGCTAAGAGGATTCTCATCAAGACCTATGACCTATGGCATCCTGTTGCTGACGTAGCACTGCTCGTCCCTTGGAGATGATTGGCACGCTTGCTTACTGCGGATTAGCTCGGAGGCGTGAGGCAATCGGCCTTGAGATAGCTCGCCAAGGCCTCCGGAATCGTTACGCTGCCATCCGATTGCTGGTACGTTTCCAACAGCGCCACGTACAACCGTGCCAAGGCGGTTCCACTTCCATTAAGGACATGGGGGTACCGATTGCTGTTCCCTTGGGACTTGTACCGCAGATTCATCCGCCTAGCCTGAAACGATTCGCAGTTCGAGCAGCTCGACACCTCGAGAAATTGCCCTTGTCCCGGCGCCCACACCTCGATGTCATACGTCTTGGCGCTGGCAAAGCCGATATCTCCAGTGCAGAGCTCCAATACCCGATACGTCAAGCCAAGCCGCTGCAGCACTGTTTCCGCTTCCCGAACCATCGTTTCCAGTGCCTGAGCGCTTTGCTCCGGTTCGACGACCTTGATCAGCTCGACCTTATCAAACTGATGGACCCGAATCATCCCTCGTGTACCGACCCCCGCGGCCCCGGCTTCGGCCCGGAAGCACGGTGTCTGGGCACAATAATTCAGAGGCAAGTCTCCTGCCTTGAGGATCTCGTCCCGATGGAGATTGGCCACCGGCGCTTCCGCTGTCGGGATCAGAAACAATCGGCCCAGGGTCTCGGGATCTTCACCTTCCTGGACGGCATAGACCTGATCCGAGAATTTGGGAAACTGCCCCACTCCGGTCATTACATCACGATTGACCAGCACCGGGGGCGAAATTTCCGAGTAGCCATGCTCTTCGGTATGGAGATCGACCATGAACTGGCCGAGCGCTCGCTCCAATCGCGCCCCCCACCCTCGGTAGAGAAGAAAGCCACTTCCGGCGAGCTTCCTGGCCCGGGCAAAGTCGACGAGTCCCAACGCCTCGCAAAGCTCAATATGCGCTTGCGGGTGGAAATCGAACGAGGGCGGATTGCCCCAGGACCGGACGAGCACATTCTCCTGCTCCGTCTCGCCTTCGGGGACTGTCTCCTGCGGCACATTCGGTAGCTGCATCAAGAGATCATTGCGTGCCTGCTCGGCGGCTTGAGCTTGGCGATCCAGCTCCGAGATCTGGTCGCCGATCGATCGGGTCTCTTCCTTCTTGGCGTCGGCTTCCTCACTTTTTCCCTGTGCCATCAAGGCACCGATCTCCTTGGACACCTTGTTCTTTTGTGCCTTGAGGCTTTCAACCTGGGTGATTAGCTCCCGACGCCGGGTATCGTGCGACAACACCTCTCCCACTTTGGCTTCATCGCCACCGTGGCGCGAGGCCAAACGCTGACGGACCCAATCCGCGCTATCCCGAATGAGCTTAATGTCAAGCATGTCGGCCAAACTATAGTCGTGGAAAGGAAATCAGAGCAAGGGTGAAGGGGGCGCCCCGCAAAAAACGGAACGCCTTATCCGCCTGTTGCTTTTTCTGATCGCGGTTCCTAAAGTTGAGCCGGCGACTCGCTCCCGAAAGTGCGATCGTTTCGAACTCCATTGAGGTCGCGGACAACCTTAAAGAGCCGCAAAGAAGCCAGACAAAAGGGATGCCGGAAACTATTTGGCAACAAGCAATCGCGGCGTGTGCCGACCCTGAACGGGCGCGACGCTTTCTGGATTCACTCTGGGAAGCCAAGGGAAGCCAACTGGAGGCCTGGTCTCATGAAGCCGCCCGCAGGTTGACAGCGCTGCTCGGTGGCTCCCAGGCACTGAGCGAGCAACTTATTCAGAACCCCGGTTGGCTGGAAACAGCCCTGTTGCCGGAGGCGCTTGATCACCCCAGAAAGAAGCAAGGCCTCGAACAGGAAGCCGATCAACTGGTCGAGCAGCATGAATCGCACAACGACTCTCCGAAAGCTTACGATGCCCTGCGCGCCTTCAAGCAGAAGGAAATGGTGCGGATAGGCACACGCGACTTGGCGAAGCTGGGCTCGACGGTCGAGATCATGACCGAAATCTCGGACCTGGCGGATGTCTGCTTGGCCCGCTTTTTTGGCCTTTGTTACCGCCAAATGACGCGACGCTTCGGCCAACCATACCATCAAGACGCGGATGGCGAGTGGAAACCGACATCATGCTGCCTTCTCGGCCTCGGAAAATTGGGCGGTCAAGAATTGAATTACAGTTCCGATATCGACCTCATGTTCCTCTATGAGGATGAGGGACAATTGTTTCAGAAATCGGCCTATTCCGACTCGAAAGCCGTTCCAGGCATGGCAAATCACCGGTTTTTTAATCGGTTTGTGGATGCTCTGGTCAATGAATTGAGTCGCCACACCGCCGCCGGCTGGCTTTTCCGGGTCGATCTCAGGCTTCGTCCCGAAGGCAATACCGGTCCATTGGCGCGATCGCTCGGAAGCAGCGAGAACTATTATGCTCAATGGGGGCAGACATGGGAGCGGATGATGCTCATTAAAGCCCGCTCCGTAGGGGGCGATCAATCGCTTGCAGGAGAGTTTCTTGAAACGATCCAACCGTTTCGGTTTCCCCGAACGATCAGTGAACGGATCCTTGATGAAGTCGCGCACATGAAAGGGCGGATTGAGCGTGAGGTCGTCAAGGCCGACGAAATCGACCGAAATGTCAAGCTGGGCCGAGGTGGGATCCGGGAGATCGAGTTCGTTGTCCAGAGTCTGCAGGTCCTCCGCGGCGGCCGGATCCCCTTCGTGCAAGGTCACCAAACACTTTCGGTACTTGAAAAGCTAAAACAATACGAGCTTCTGCCTCCGGACGATGTCCATCAACTGCGTGAGGCTTACCTCTTTTTGAGGGATTTGGAGCACCGGCTTCAAATGGAGGAAAATTTACAGACCCATACACTGCCGGCCACACAGGGGCCCCGCGTGCGACTCGCACGGTTGTTGGGCTTCGAAAGCTTGGATGCCTTTGACCAACGTCTTTACGAGCATACGTCAGCCGTTCGAGCCGTTTATGATGGCATCCTCCAAAGCCATCAGCCGGAGCCCAAGGCAACGCTGCCCAACGACTTCGACGAGAGTCGCGAGCAATGGAAGGCGATACTGCAACAGCATTCCTTTCGCGACGTGGACTA
>JAHEOI010000194.1 GCA_018610125.1 Verrucomicrobiota bacterium | reverse complement strand
GAGGACAACCTCATTGCCGAACTGTTGCCAGGCGCGACGGATCCCGGCCGCGGATCGGGTCAGCCCCTGAGCCTCCGCCATGATATGAGTCTCTTCGTCATGAACGAAGCACTCGGTCTTGATCCCGTGATGACTGATCAACGCTCGGCGAATGCCGCTCTGAACCATTGTCACGTCGGTGACCACGACCGATCGGCGCTTTAAAGCGCTGACTCCGGCCTCCACGGCCCCGGGAGAGATGTAGATCTCATCGGCAACGCCAAGATCACCCGTTGTATGCACAAGGCGTTGTAAAACAGGACGATTCGATTCCGAAAAGTCGGCCCAACTGCGAGCTTTCCGGATCCGTTCAAAGCTTTCGGACTCGATGGCATGACCCGCTTCATTCTTGGTAAAGGCTTCGCTTTCCGGCTGGACGGCTGTTGACGTGGATTCGTCTGAACTTCGCCGGTTGAGGGCACGCACATGAAAGTGGTGCGCCATTTGAGGTTTCCCCACCTCCCGTTCGTAACCGATGATTTGTGTTCGGTACTTGCATTGGGAACAGTTCATGGCGGCTTTTCCTTCAATGGCTTCCCGAGCCCTCTCAAAGACCACATCCCCGATACGGCTGTCCGCCCCCAAATGATCCGCCTTGAGAATCTCAATCTCGGGAAACATCAACTGGCTATCGTCGGCCGCCGCATAGATCCGATTCATTAGAACCCCGGTGAAAAGGAAAAACGGAAAGACAAGGAGCCGAGGGAAACCAAGACGTGCCGCCTGTTTAAGCCCATCCGCAACAAGCGGCTTGGCTGTGCCCGAAAAGCAGACGGAAACCCCGCCGAATCCCAACCCTTCCTGCAAAAGGCGGCTTAGCTTAAAAACCTCGGAATTCGCATCGGGATCGGTCGTGCCCCTGCCCACGACCACCAGGCAGGTATCCTCACGACTCATTGTTTTTGGCGACCTCGCTTCGGCGTGAATCATTTTTTCCCGGCACAACTTTAGAATCGAGGGGTGAAGCTGAAGCGGCGTGGCATAATGTAACCGGGCCTTTGGCAGCTCTTTTTGGATGTTTAAGACTTCAACCGGAATATCATTTTTGGCGTGCGCGGCCCCCAGCAACATGGCGGGGACAACGACAACGTCATCCACGCCATGCTCCAGGTTCGAACGAATCGCTTCATCGATGGTCGGCGTCGCAAACTCCAAGAAGCCGTAAGTCACCGGGCGAGACCCTTGGCCCTCTTTTACCTTCTCGACCAATTCCTCGAATTGACACACCCCTTCCGGGTCGCGGCTTCCGTGACCCGCAATGACAATGCCATAGTTGGACTCTCCTGGTGCTATCATGATTTAGATATCGTTAAGCTGACTTGGGACCGGTTCCATCGCCCGAATGAGCATCAGGCTCATATCACTGAAATCCTGCCGGCAGTCGTTAAGCGTGCCTTGCCAGGAAGCTTCCTCACCGGTCAGATTCTCCCATACTTCCGTCGGGTGATCCGGAGAAATGCCCCGGTCGATAAGATATTCGGCGATCTCCTTCGGCATGAAGTCCCATGGCCGTGGCACGACGATGGCATGGCGGCGGTCTTGGAGCACATGCACGAGGTGGTTCAGGAACAATGTCAGATCGCCTCGCCGATGAAACGTAACAAAGCTCGTCTCATCAAAGCAGACATTGCATCGTGATGCGAGCATTTGAGCCGCACTGATGCCGGGAAGGCGCTCGACGCGATGACCGCATGCACGCTCGACCCGCTCTAAAAGCTGAAATCCGGAAAAGTGAATGTCTCCCATGAATGCAACCACGCAATCCTTCCCGGCGTGGTGCGCGGCGGCCACTTCCTTCAATCGCTCCGTTTGGTCCTTATAGGTCAAGGGTGTCACTCTCGTCGCCGAACCGATATACGGATCGATAAAGCTCAAAACCGATTTAAATCCGGCAATCACATCGGCATTCTCGATTCGCCTCTTCGCAGCGATCGTCAGATGCGATGGATCTCCCGGGCCGATTCCAATACAAGTCAACATACGTTCGTTTTTTTTGTTTCCTCATTGCCGGCCAAATTGAACAGCCTCGTCACGATCTCCGGACTCGATCTGAAAAAGAGATGGACATACGATGCATGTAGGTTCGGCAAGCCATAGCCTTCCAACCGCTTTTGGCCACCCTGACGCTTTTCAACCCGCCACAAATTCGCCTGCCCCTCCTCAGAGACCCAACGCGAGTAGTGAAATTCATGACCATGATACGCCGCCCCTCCTTCGAGAGGTCCACACGCGCAATAGCCAAAATGATGGAGTCGATCAGTTATTTCTATCGTCCCTGGAATGACCCCGCACATTGGGTAGTCATCACCGTTTCGTAACCTTAGGTGGTCCGCCAGATAAATCATCCCACCACATTCGGCATAGCAAGGCATGCCGGAGTGGATCGCGTCGTAAATGGCACACCGGAGGCGCGTGTTGGCACCAAGCTGCCTCGCAAACGATTCCGGGAAGCCTCCCCCGAATAAAAGCCCGTCAATGTTGGACGGGAGTTGATCATCGTCAAGTGTCGAGAAAGCAACGAGCTCCACTCCGTTCTCCTTAAGGTAATCGAGATTGGAGACGTAATAGAAATGAAATGCCTCGTCTTGAGCAATCGCAATTCGACGGCGACGCTTTGCCGGAGGCTTCGAGGCCCCATTGGCGGGTGCCGGCTGTAGTGCCGATAAAAGCGTTTCCAGGTCCAGATGCTCCGCTGCCAGCTCGGCTAGGGTCGTCTCATCACAGACACCGTTTTCCTGAACCGCTTGCAGGCCCAAATGGCGTTCGTCCCAGGCAATCGGATCCGCGAACGGCAAAGCCCCGCA
The DNA here is from genome assembly GCA_018610125.1 of Verrucomicrobiota bacterium. Taxonomy (GTDB): domain Bacteria; phylum Verrucomicrobiota; class Verrucomicrobiia; order Limisphaerales; family JAHEOI01; genus JAHEOI01. The sequence continues at coordinate 27,104 of JAHEOI010000194.1, read as the reverse complement.
TACCGGAACGTCACAAGCTTTCATGGCACGACGAAGGTACCCTGCGTGCGAGGCACTCCTGACCCGATTTAACACGACCCCTATCACCCGCTGCCGCCCGATGTGCTCCAGCATTGCCTGCAAAATGACCGCCAGGGAGCGGCCCGCCTGTTGAGCCGGCACGACGAGCAGTATCGGCCAATCAAGCGAACGCGCGAGCTCGATCGTGCTCTCCTTATCGGAATCCGGGGCCGCACCGTCAAAAAGACCCATGACGCCTTCTATGATCGAGACCCGACCGGAGCCGTGCTCCCGGAGCTCTTCACGCATTGTTTCCCGACCCATCAGCCACGGGTCCAGGTTGCGACTCGGTGTTTCCGAAACACGGGTGTGATAGGCCGGATCAATAAAATCCGGACCGACTTTGAACGGCTGCACAGGGACCCCCCTCTGCTTAAGCGTGGCCAAGAGCAGGCAAGTCACAGAGGTCTTCCCCGAACTGCTTTGCAAGCCCGCCACAATCAAGCCCGGTGATCTCACTCTTGAATCGCAAGAATCCATTTTCAATCTTATTGACGCAACGCCTCGCTAGAATTCAATCCCTCGTCGAGCCCGAATCCCTTCATCGAAATGGTGCTTGACCTTCCGCATTTCCGTCACCACACCGGCCCGTTCGATCAGGGCGTCCGGTGCGTGCCGTCCGGTAAAGACGAGCTCGACCTTATCCGGACGTTGATCCACGAGAGAGATCGCCCGCTCCAATGGAATGAGCTCGCGATAGAGACAATAATTAATCTCATCAACGATCACGAGATCATACAATCCGCTTGTCACCGTCGTTTCCAAGCTGTCCATCTCGGTGGCAAGGGCCTTTTGCATTTTCTCGACGTGCTCGGGAATATGGCGGCTTTTGGAAAGCAGCCACTCCTGTTGCACGTTTCGATAGGTCAGATTGGGATGAAGCGTCGGGCAAATGGCCAACTCCCCTGTCTTCCAACGCGGTTTCATCATGCGGAGGTAATAAACCTTGAGTCCGGCACCAAGGGCCCTCAACGTCAAGCCCATGGAGGCCGTCGATTTACCTTTTCCCTCGCCTGTATAGATTTGAAAGGCACCTTGTCGGCGAGAGTTGTTTTTCCCATTTTGGGGTTGGCATGGGTGCTCACTCATAACAATGTATAGATTACGATTATTAGTATGGTTACGCCGCTTAGGAGAGCAAATAGAACCCACATCAGACGCAATGCTTGGGCGATGTCGGTGACAACCGGCTCTCTTCCTTCAGGGCAAAATTTTGGGCCGTCAACCGGCTGGTGATCATAGTATCTCAGACCGCCGAGTCGGACATTCAGGGAATTGGCCATGGCGGCTTCAGGCCAGCCTGCATTCGGACTGTTATGCTGCCGCGCCTCGTGAACGATCCGGCGCCAAGGCACCCAAGGGCTTAGTCCCCATAAAACGAAGGCACCCACTCGGGCGGGCGCCCAATTGAGAACATCATCCACCCTGGCGGCACACTTCCCAAATTGGCTATACCGCTCGCTTGGATGGCCAATCATTGAATCCAGCGTATTCGCCGCCCGGTAAACCAGTGCGCCGGGCGCCCCCAGCAGCAAATACCAAAACAGCGGGGCTCCGAAGCTGTCGTGAGTGCTCTCCGCGAGGCTCTCAATCGTCGCTCGGCTGATCTCGCCGGCATTCAGTGAGGCGGTATCGCGCCCCACGATTTTGGACAGTCGAGATCGAGCGGTAGTGAGGTCGCCCTCCAGCAATGGCGTCTCAACAGCGCGAACATGGCGATGTAAATCAAGCACACCAATCACTTGGTAGAGCACCAAGGTTTCCCAGATCCAGGCCCCTGCGCTGGAAAAGCGATAGAGAACCGCATAAGCGAGACTGTAACCGGCCAGCAACGTCCCACAGACCAGTCCCCAGTGGACGGTGCCGGCGATGACGCGACGCCCCATCCATCGGCTCAAAATCGCCTCGTACCGGTCCGAGAGCCGGCCGGTAAAACGGGCGACATGCGGCCAACGGTCCGGATCCCCGAATAGGAGATCCAGGCCCAATGCCGTGCTTAGCTGAAGCGGATCAGTTAGCCACATAATTCCACAGGGGGCGTGTGTCGACATACCTCTCGAACGTGAGGGCCATCCGCTCATAAAGAGCTCGTTTCGATTCTTTCCAACCTTCCCAACTGCCGTGGGCCGAGCGATAATTTGCCAACTTGGCCTCACTGGCTAAGTCCATCCGGACCTCAGGGGCTTCAAAAACCCCGTGCAGATAAGTCCCCCGGATGTTCCCGAGACGACACCCTTCTCCATACCAATCATCTTCCACCTGGACCTTTAGCCAGGATGGGCACCTGGCGGTGCGCTCGGTCTCACCCATGTGAATCTCGTACGCGGTCCATTGCGCATCATGCCAGGAGGCGGTGACTTGCCTGACCGTTTTCGACGGATAAAACAACGTTTCGATCGGTAGCAGATTGAGACCGTGGATTTCTCCGGGATCTCCGGCCCATCCGGACGGATCTTTAAGGATGCTCCCAAGCATCTGGTAGCCACCGCACAAGCCAACTATCGGAATCCCGCGATCCGCAGCCTGACGGATCGCATCACTAAGATGTGAATCATGGAGCCACTGCAGATCGGCGATGGAATTCTTGGTTCCCGGAAGGACAATGGCCTTGGCGGCCCGCAAATCCGCCGCAGAAGTGGTCCATTGGACATGGACTCCTTGGTCATTCAGCCAGGGGTGGGCATCTTGCGAGTTTGACAGGTGCGGCAGCCGAACCCAGGCGATTGTGTCCTCGCGGTCTCCGTTGCTTTGATACGGTTGACACAGACTGTCTTCGCTTTCGGGCTGCAATTCGTTTTCACAAGGAAGCGTGCCAAGCAACGGTAACGGGACATGTTTCGCCAGGCAGGCGGGGGCATCGGCGAACAGCTCGAGGTCGCCACGGAATTTATTGACGATCGCACCGAGTCCGCGCGAACGGTCTTCAGGCGAGAGCAAATTCCATGTCCCGACAAGCTGGGCAAAGACACCGCCGCGCTCGACATCCCCCACCAGGAGCCAGCGTCCATCGAGGTGACGCAAGGGCTTCAAGTTGACAATGTCCCTCTCCAAAAGATTAAGCTCGACAGGACTCCCGGCCCCTTCGAGCACCAGGACATCGCAGTGGTCGCTCCAATAAGCCAGCGCCTCTTGAACCGTCTCCCAAAGCGCGGGAACGCGCTTATAATACTCGCTTGCGGGTAAATGCTCACGGGCCCGGCCAAGGAGAATTAATTGAGAGCCGCCCCCACCCGAAGGCTTTAATAAAATCGGGTTCATTTCGCGTCGCGGCTTAAGGCCGCAAGCTTCCGCCTGGACGGCTTGCGCTCGACCAATCTCGCCCCCCTCCTCGGTGACATAAGAATTGTTCGACATGTTTTGCGCCTTAAACGGAGCCACGCGAACCCCTTGGCGGCGTAACCAGACACATAGCGCCGTTGCCAGCCAGCTTTTCCCGCTATTGGATCCTGTTCCAAGGACGGCAACGGCTTTCATCTCAGGACGCTCCTTTCCGTTTGCTCGCTCCGGCATGACTCCCGGGAGATCGCGCGTAAGGCGTCGACAAAGCGCCCATTCTCATCCGAGCGTTTTACAGCAACACGGATGAACCGATCGGATGGTACCCCGTTGAATGAATCGCAACAGCGCACAAGAAAGCCCTTTTCGACGAGCCGTCGATAGACCGCATCCGCTCCCAGGGGGAAGCCATCCAAATCGACCACGAAAAAATTGGTCCATGACGCGTAGGCCTCAATCCCCGGTATCTGATTGAGCCCCTGGCGAAATTGCTCGCGGACTTTGGGGAGCGATTGCGCCAGCTCGGTTAAGAGATCTTGGTAAGCGGAACGTTTCAAGTAACGTCGGCTCCATTCCTCCGCTATGGTATTGATCGGCCAAGGGGGTTGCATTTCCGACAGGCGACGCCGCCACTCCCGATTGGCAGTCGCCGCAAATCCGAGCCGGAGCCCCGGCACAGCCCAGCTTTTGGTTAGCGACCGAATGACAATCAGATTCGGAAGTTCCTCAAGGACCGATACAAGGCTATGACGACACGCATTGGGTACAAAATCCACAAAGGCTTCATCAACAATCCAAATTGAGCGCTCTGAGAAACCTTCCTGAAAAAGCTGCAGCCATTCCTCGATCGGGTGCCACGCTCCCGTTGGGTTGTTGGGATTGCCCATCAAGATGACATCGTAATCCCGCAATCTCGGAGACAGCTCGGCAAGCGGAGCATGCCATTCATCGGGTGAGAGCGTCACGGAGTCAGGACGCAGCCCCGTTGCTCGGCAGGCACGTTGGTAATCGCCGAATCCGGGCTCAACCACCGCCACAGAACAAGTTGAGAACAAACGCACCACGAGATACAACGCCTCGATAGCGCCGGCGGTGGGCAGGATCAATTCCTCACCGAGATTGTAGGTCTCGGCCATCCGGCGGCGAACCGAATAAGGAAAGGCCTCCGGATAGCGATTAATCTCCGCCCGGGACGCCGGTAACTCCGAGAAAGAGAGCCCTGTCGCCCACGGATTGATGTTGGCGCTAAAATCCGATACTGAGTCGGGCTCGTACCCGAACCGCTTGGCGGCACTAATGATGTCTCCTCCATGGACCGCTTGGCTCATGACGAGCTCCCTCCTTTCAAGCATAGTCCAAGGCCGGCCACCATGAATTCGACGTGGCCGACATGACGGGCCACAAGCTGGTTGGCACGACCGGTCAGATCGCGAAAGGATCGCGCTTCACTGTTATCCGGAACAATCCCCATCCCGATCTCGTTGCTAACAATTAAGAGAGGCGACGTCCGCCCCTTGGCAGCCTCAAGGATCCGATGGAGGCGGCTTAAGATTGCCTCTTCCCCCCACCCGATCGTGAAATAGTACGAGAGCCAAAGGGTCAAGCAATCAACCAGCACGCACCTTCCGGATGCTTCGTGAAAGACCGTTTCAAGATCCATACGATCTTCAATCGTTCGCCAGTGCGAGGGACGCCTTTCTCGATGCTGCCGGATCCGCTCCCTCATCTCCGTATCATTGAGCGCCTGCGATGCCATGGTTGCGATGTAGGAAACCGGCAGACCGCTGTCAGCGGCCATCTGCTCCGCCCGTTCACTTTTTCCGCTTCCGGAACCGCCCAATATTAGAGAAAGCATCATCATCCAAGTTACACGGGATCCGCAGCCTGCAAGCGCCGCAAGTCTTGACTTTCCACCTTTCCAGGTGCCACCTCGTTTTCTTTTACCTCGCAATGAATGGGAGATCCATGCGGAACCTGCCATAAAAAGCTCTCCTCGACAGAGACTCCCTTCACCCGACATAGAACAGCGCGAATCGGGCTTGCGTGTGTCACGATCAAAACAGGAGAACGCACAGCGGTCGCGGCCTCATCCAACGCCTCGATTGTCCGACGTTGCAAGCTATCGAAGCTTTCCCCATGCGGGGGATGATTGCCAATGAAATCGAAGGCCCAGCGGTCAAACGTCGACGGATCTTCTCGATAAATTTCATCCCAGCACCGATTCTCCCACGTGCCGAAATCAAGCTCCCGCCAACGGGCATCGATATAGAGCGGCACGTTCAGCCGCGCCGCCACACTGCGGGCCGGTTCACAACAGCGTTGAAGATCGCTTGCGATAATGCATTCGGGACGAACGGCGGCCGCCTCGTCCTCCCATCGAAGCCGCTCTTCCTCGGAGCATCCCGATAACGACAAGTCGGTCTGTCCCACGCAACGGTTGGAATCACTCGGATGAGCTCTCGGATGTCGGATTAAGTATAGTTTCATGTATTAGTCATTAGTGAAAGGATGCAGGTTGATTCGGTATTTTCAGAATAAATGGGATATAACACGCCAACTCGGTCACCTGGCTGGCCGCGCCCAAGCAATCGCCCGTAACGCCGGCCAATTTAGCGTTGCAGTAGTACGCCATTCCCCAAATCGTCAACCCCGCAGCTCCTAGGCATAATCCGCCCAGGCGAGCGTCCACGAGGAGAAACGGCAGGATTGCCGGTAAAGCAAATCCGAAGGCGATAGTGGTCCAGCCGATCGAGCATCCGGGCAGCGAAAACTTCGAAGCCGCGGTTTGCAGATAGGGAAGTTGAAAGATGAGCGCGACGCATGAGAATCGACCCAACGCATGCGATATCAGCAAGCCGCTGAGAAAAATCGAGGTCCCTTGAGATATCAGGGCTTCCAACGCCAATAATTTCGCCGTTAAAGCGAACCATAAGCCAAGCGCACCATAGGTGCCCAATCTACTGTCTTTCATGGCGGCAAGGCGGCTCTCGACAGTGCTCCCACCAATAAGACCATCCGCCGTATCGGCAAGTCCATCCTCATGCAAGGCACCGGTGATTAAGATTCCGCCGAGCAGGCACCCAAGCGCGGCAAGAATCGGAGGGAAGAGAGGCAGAAGCACGATACCGAGACTCCACGTTATCAAGGCAACGAGCATCCCCACTAGCGGAAAGTAGCGGGCCGAAGTGCAGACGGCCGGGATATGCCCCCGATCGGCGTGAGCGACCGGAATCCGGGTAAGCACCGACAAGGCCCCTTTCAAAGCGTTCACCTCATTCTTTAAAAAATGGCCAATCAATTGGGGAATGCTCCTCATGGAAGAGATCGTTTAATTCCCGGATGGGATTATGTTGGAGACACCTGCCGATTCAAAGGTCGCCATATCGGCCAGGAGACGAGTCGCCGCTTGAAGGATCGGAATCGCCAGTGCGGCACCGGTCCCTTCGCCCAGCCTCATTTCAAGATCCAAGATCGGGTCGGCTCCCAATCGATCAAGGACGACGCGATGGCCCGTCTCCGTCGAGATATGACTAAAGAAGCAGACCGCTCGGGTCTCCGGGGTCAATTCAAATGCTGCGGCTGCGGCGGCTGTCGAAATGAACCCATCCACCACGACGGGCATATTTAGATGCGCGGCCTCAACGATCAAACCTGCCATCGCTGCAATCTCGAATCCTCCTATTTCAGCCAGCCAGGTTTGCGGTAAAAACACCTGGTTCACCTCGGAATGGCGAGCCACGGCTTGACGAACGACGGATTGCTTTTGCGCAAGGATCGCTTCATCAATGCCGGTGCCACGCCCGACGATTTCCTGCACCGGAATGGAGAACAGGGCGGCAAAGAGCGCAGCCGCCGAGCTGCTGTTGCCGATCCCCATTTCACCGATTCCAATGATGTCGACGCCATCCCGGTTGGCATGGCGCGCCTGTTCGCGACCGGCCTCCATCGCTTGGGCACACTCGTTAACCGTCATTGCCGGTTCCTTGGCTAAATTGCGCGTGCCCTCTCCGACCTTCCGGTGATAAAATTTAGGGGAATTCTTAATCCATGAATCAAAATCGCCATCGATGCCAACGTCGACGATGGCGAGATCGATGCCGCCTTCTTTCGCCAGAACATTAATGGCGGCGCCGCCCGATTGAAAATTGGCCACCATCTCCCTCGTGACCGCCTTCGGGAATGCGCTCACACCCTCTGCCGTCACTCCATGGTCGGCGGCAAAGACGCAAATACGCTTTTCGCGCACCTGAGGATTATCGGTCCCTTGGATCTGGCCCACCCGCCGCGCCAGCGATTCCAGTCGCCCAAGCGAGCCTTCAGGCTTTGTTTTTCGATTCCATTTGTCCCTTATGGCTTGGGTGATTGGACAATGCATACGTAACTCCGACCGGAAGAGGAGTTACGAAAGAGACCTGTCTGGCGAGACTCAAGGCAAGGCAAGCACCGTTCCCGGATGCCGTCCGGATTCCGGCGATTCGACCTCGCTTGGGCGTCTATGTTTCGTATCTCACTCTTCATTATTGCGATGAAGGTTTCCCGCAAATAGCTCCCGACTCGGTTGATTGCCGATCCGGTTTCCCATTCGCGCAGTGAGTACCCATGCCCAAGTGTTCGGACTCCAAGCTTATGCCCTATCCGGACGCCTCTCCTTCGCCTTCACCAACCTTCCGGTTGATTGGCTTCGCCCCCATAGACCGGCTCTCAGGGGGTGAAGGATTGTCACTTGTTACCGCAGCGCAACTGTGACCGATTTTCACGGTCTTCGCTTGAACATGAGCGCTTCTTTTAGCCGGTCCAAATTTCTGATTGCAACTAGACACGCCAACGCAGGTGACTGTCAATATCGGAAATCGAAAAATTTTTGCCCCCGCCGGTAATCCCGAGATCACCCGGAGGCCCCCGCTTCGTCCCGTCTCATGGGTGTTAACAGGCCGATGTCGGCGCGCGCTCGCTTTCAACCTCATAACCAAACGCAATGACGGTCGCATTCGTCACCGACCCGGCACTTCTCTCTTCCAGCTCTGAATCGCCTGGTCCTCCCATCGAGCGGATTTCAAACAGTAGATTCCCAAGCCCCCCAAAGAGGGAGAAAGAGACCGGTATACTCCCGCCCCCCCGACCTCTGTCCTTCCGTCAAACGCTCCTCCGACACTCCGACACTCCGCTCCACTTTCTCTTTCCACCTCCCACACTCCGACACTCATTCTTGCTCACCCCTTTGACAAACAGGGAAGGGAGCCTTAAAAGGAAGGGATGCGAAATATATGCAGATGGATTGGTATCGGGCTGGTTTTTGCGGTTGCGCCGCATGGGACAGCCGGCGAAGCAGAACACGGCGATTCGAAGGAGGGACCTCCCCTGCCCAAGCTTAAGTTGGTCGACGCGTATCCCAACCTCAAGTTTAAGCGTCCGATCTGGATGGAAGCGGCCAATGATGGAACAGGGCGCCGTTTTCTGGTGGAACAGCACGGCCGTATCTTGGTCCTGCCGAAGGATCACAAGGGCGATAAAACGGAAGTCTTCTTGGACATACGAGATCGCGAGCCGCATGGCCACAATGAAGAAGGGCTTCTTGGATTCGCATTGCACCCCAAGTTCAAAGAGAACCGGAAGTGCTACATCTATTACAGCCAGCATGATCCACGGCGAAGCGTCATTAGCGAGCTCAAAGTCTCAAAGTCGGATCCCAATCGTGCGGACCTCTCGAGCGAGCGTATCCTGATGGAAGTGCCTCAGCCCTATGGCAATCACGACGGCGGCCAATTGAGCTTCGGGCCGGATGGCTATCTCTACATCACACTGGGCGACGGAGGGAGCGCGAACGATCCGCATGGCAACGGTCAAAACTTAGGCACTCTCCTCGGGTCGATCTTGAGAATCGATGTCGACACCCGATCCGGGTCCAAAGCTTACGGGATTCCGGAGGACAATCCGTTTGTTGAGAAAGAGGGAGCCCGGCCCGAAATCTGGGCTTATGGCCTCCGCAATGTCTGGCGAATGAGCTTCGATCGTAAGACAGGCTCGCTCTGGGCGGGTGATGTCGGCCAAAACAAGTGGGAAGAAATCGACCTAATCGTCAAAGGCGGCAATTATGGCTGGAATTTCAGGGAAGGGTTTCATCTTTTTCAATCAGGCACCGCTCCGACGACCCCTTTCTTCATCGACCCGGTTATCGAATATCCGCATAAGCCTAAGCTGAAGTCGAATTCGCCCTTTGATCATGGAATGGGAACAAGCGTTACCGGTGGGTACGTCTACCGGGGCGATGCCTTCCCGGATCTGCAGGGCGTGTACATCTATGCGGATTACACCGTCGGAACAATTTGGGGCTTCCGCTATCATGAGGGCAAAGTCACCCGGCATCGCATGCTGGTCGACCAGTCCCGCAACGTGGCCAGCTTTGCGGAAGACAACGACGGTGAGCTTTATGCCCTGACGTTCGATGGGAAGATCTACCGCATGGTCAAGCGCCCCTCGAAATCGACGAAATAAATCCGGCGCGCGATTCTGAGGAGCGAATCGCGCGCCGCTTTGGCGTTCGGGGTCGCGAATCGATAACCAAGTCTCGCCTGCTATGTGGGATTTGACGGCTTATTCCGTCGCTCAGTTCTGGTTTCATCGCCTCCTCGGAGGCATCTATTTGATCGCTTTTGCGTCGCTTCTAACTCAGGTGACGGGGCTTTACGGCCCCCGTGGGATCTCGCCCATCGGCGATTTTCTAAGCAAACTGCGATCGCGGACTTCTTGGCATCGATATTATTTGATTCCATCCCTCTTTTGGTGGCGGGCTGATGCGCGGTGCCTTGTTACTGTCTGCTGGATCGGTATCGCTGCCTCAATCGCTATGATCCTCAATTTCTCCCCGACAATCATGGCGATCGTGCTGTGGCTTGCTTACCTTTCGTTCGTTGGCGCGGGGCAGGAATTCCTCTCTTACCAATGGGACGTCCTCCTTTTGGAAGCCGGTTTCGCCGCCCTTTTTCTTCCCCACCCAATGATGGTGCTGGCTCTCTGGTTTCTCTTGTTTCGACTAATGGTGATGTCCGGCCTCGCCAAGTTCGCCTCGGGCGATCCATCGTGGCGTGATCTGACCGGCTTGACTTATCACTATTGGACCCAGCCGTTGCCGACGCCGATTGCGTGGTACGTTCACCGCCTGCCTTTATGGCTACACAAAGCCTCATGCGCGTTGACCCATGCTGTTGAGATCGCCATTCCATTCCTCATATTCGCACCATGGCCATTGCCGGCTATCGCCTTCTTCGCCTTGATCACGCTTCAGGTGCTGATTCTCCTGACCGGCAACTATTGCTTTTTCAATCTCTTGACGATCGCGCTTTGCCTTTTCCTAATCCCGGACAGTCAATTCCCGGAACCACTCCGGATCGCTTATGAGGCCCCCTGGAACAGCCCGATTATAAGCATCTTGGCGGTAGCCCTGATTCTCCTGGGACTGCAGCACCTCGTTGGCATTTTCTATCCACGGCTGAAACAGCGGGTGCCGTTTTATATTGTCAATCCATACGGTCTTTTCGCGTACATGACAAAAGAGCGTCCGGAAGTCATCCTCGAAGCCAGCCAGGACGGCGTCCATTGGCACCCTTACACCTTTCGTTACAAGCCGGGCGATCCCGAGAGCCGGCCCCGGGTCAATTTCCCACACCAACCCCGTCTGGACTGGCAGCTTTGGTTTCTCGCCTTGCGAAAGTTTCCCGAACCGTGGCTCTTGCGTCTGGTTGAACGCCTGTTGGAAGGTGAGCCAGCAGTGGAGAAACTGTTTCAGAAGATCCCGTTCCACCGACCCACTTATGTTCGCGCGCAGCTTTACGAGTACCGCTTTGGAAAAGCCGATTGGTGGGAGCGTGTCTATCAGGGTGAGCTTCTGCCTCCCATCGAGAAGCCTCATAGGGGTCAGAGCTGAATATTGGAGTGTCATTGGCGGCTGGACGCCGTTTGCAGTTACCCGACGGGCTCGGGACCGGTCTAAAGAAGATCGGGGTATGATGCAACGCGACTTCTACGGTCCGGCGCCGATCCGGTTCGTAAAGATATCCTGCAGCTCGCGAGCGGCTTTTTGCGGGCGACTTTGACAGACGTAGAGCCCGAGCTGCTCGTAGCCACCCATTTCCTGAGTGAGTGGCAGGAATTCACAATAAATCCCCGCACCCGGCCCCAAATGAAAGGTGATATTGTAAGCGGGGGCCCGACCGAGGCCTCGGAGCACCTCCAGCATGGCTAGAATGGCGTCGTGCCATCCTTTCCCTAAAGCGCCCAGCTCCGTCGGTGTCGCCTCATATAGGAACGACTTCTTGGTGTCCTTGAGAAACAGCATCATTTCAAACGGTCGGCGCATGAAATAAGGCACGGCAAGCAATGCCGGACCATAATCGCGCAACGCCAAGTCCTTGGGATTTTCACGCAGCATAAACGCACTGAAAGGCTCCCCATGACGTCGTAAAAAGCTTAGGTTGTCCCGATACCGCCTCGGCATGACATTTGAAAATCCCATCTGCTGATGACCATGCTCCAAAGAGCCACCGACCAAGTGACCATGATTCTTGATAATTGAGAAGAATCCAAAGTGCCCGGCCGGTCCTCCCCACCCTGTGGCCGACGGCATATAGCCTCTCGATTCCTTAAGGAGCTTCTCTTCCAAAACCGCCAAGCGACACATCAACACCAGTCGATCCTCGTGCCCCAATGTCTGCCAATCATGCCCGTGAACCGATGAGCTCCACTGAAGGAAATGAAAACCGAATGCGCCGCCTCCGTTCGGAGTCAGGGCATCGCGCCCGGGATCGATGGGCGAGTCATTCATCCCTTCCGGAAACAGGATCGGATAGAGATTTTTGTTGATGAAGGTGAAGCCTTCCGACAAGCCGGCGACGTCGACAATTCCGGTTGTATTCCCGGCACATACCGCACACCGGCCGGAATGCCCCTTCTCCTTGCCCCTTAAACCCTCCCGGTTTTCTTGCGAAAAATCGTCACGAGGCCGTCGCGCCCGAGCACTACTAAAGAGCACCCGCTCACCATTTCGAGGGTCGATCTGACAAAGCCCATCAGGTTTGAAGTGCCGCACCTTGCGATCGTCCTGAAAAAACCGAACGAGCTGTGGAAATGATATCTCCCGCAGGTCGGACGCCTGAAGGAGCGAGCTTAGACGGTGACGCGTCAACCGATCTGTCATGATTCAACTTGTTGCTTCCAAGCCAATTTTCCCCAAGAACGAGCGCACCAGGTTTCTCCATGAGAATTCGGGGATTGTGATGCGATACGCCGCTTCGGCCATGCGATCGCGCAACGCCTCGTCCGCGAGCAATCGGTCAAGGGCCTTGGCAAACCCGTCAGTCTGATCCGCAGGGACAATCAGACATCCCTCCCCCTGCTTGATGGAGCCCGGACGGCCTTCGATCGGGATTGTCTCGACTTTCTTCCCCAATAAATACTCGGTCGCAAAGGGGACGAGATCGCTGGCAACAGCCGGCACGCGACTGGCAGCAGCCTCCTGAATCGACATTCCGAAGCCCTCCATCACGGAAGGCGTGAAGTAAACGTAGGTTGCCGCATAGAGCATTGGCAACCATTGCCAAATCGACCCCACAGTCGCCACGCGTCCGGCCATCCCCCCGTCATGAATCAACTGCTCCACTTGACCGGCGATCTCACGCCTGTGCTGATCCAATGTCAGGACCAGGAAGGCATCGGGATGATCACGCGCTACGGCGTTGAACGCCTTCACAACCTCCTGCTTCCGCTTGGTGGCGTCGGTACGACTCACCTCCGTGATGATCTTAGATCGCTGAATGTCTTTGGCATCCAAGGCCGAATGCGAAGCAAGAAACTCCCAGAGCGGGTTGGACTCGTCAACCTCCCGTGGGAAGTAGCGCTTCGGATTCACGCCCGGAGGAAGCCATAACGGATCGCCCGAGTATTGGTAGTCCGTGAGGAGGGATTCGCGAAGTCTCCCAGAAGTGGCGGCAACGCCATCCAATTCGGGCAGTAATGCCATCTCCTCGGCAATCCGCTCTTCGATTCGCAGCTCATCCCAATCTTGAGGATCGACATTCCGTTTCTTAATGGCCCCCAAGGAATGCGGCACCCAAATGTGTCTGGCCGGACGGCTTAATCGCTTGTTCAGCCGCACCCCGATCTTCGCGCCATCCCAGTAGTGCGAGACAATCAGGGCGATCGCCAATCCATCGTGCTCCACCACTTCCTGAAGAGAGTCAACCAAACGAGGGATTTGGTCATTCATGTCCTCCTTGCGAATGAAACAATGCTCTCCATCCTCAATGTACACAATCCGCTGATACGGCCCCTTGTAACGGCGCCCGCCATGCCATTCGCCTGTTGTTGGATGTTCGTAGCCCCCTCGGTTGATAATGGTAACTTTATAGCCCAGCTCATCCAGCGCCTCCGTAAACAGGTTGACGAAGACATTTTGCCCCCCGGTGTCAGGGGACCCGAGTGCCATCCGCCATTCATGAACTCCATGATTGGTGATCATTAAGACATGGGGACGCTCCGACTCAAGGAACTTTCGTTCGAGCCGTTCGGTATCCTGCTCCTCACTTGCCATAAGATGCCCCTCTTGATATTTAAGCGCCTTCCAAAGAGAGGAGTGCACGTTGCCATTCCATCAGCTTTGACTGGTTTGACTCCCAATCTTCGGCAAGCAGCTCGAGCATATGCCGGCTGGCAATCAGCGACGGGTCCACCTCCAGATTGGCCGCATGCCGATCGCGTCTCTCTCTCAGTTCCGTCAATCGATCCTTAGGCGGGCGCGGTGGGCGCGTTTTCTCGGCGACCGGCTTGCGCAATGGAAGTCTTTCCGCCGGCAAAGCCTTGGCACGGGCGACGGCCTCTTCAATTTGACGCCTTCGGCATACAGATAGACCTCGCGGCAAACGCTCCGATCGCATCGAATCCCCATTCATGGACTCTTTTTCCGCAATGGTTATCAGCGTGTCATGTCGCAATACGAAAAATGGCGGCCGATTCAATCTCAGCGCCTCTTTCTCTCGCCACTCCCACAGTTCCCTCAATATCGCCAACCCAAGAGGATTCAAGCGATGGCTGCCTTTGATTCGCCAGACGCGCTCGGCATCCACAAGCGGATATTGAGCACACTCGCGTATCAAACGCTCACAGATCTCTTTATGCCAGCTTAGGCGACCTTTCTCTTCAAGCTGTTCCCTTAGAAGTCGCGACAAAGGCTCCAGATAACGGACATCATTCCGAGCGTATTCGATCATTTTGTCGGTTAACGGACGTTTACCCCAGTCGGCTTTTTGCGATCCCTTTTGAAGCTCGACTGCCAGAAAATGCGCCACCAGGCTGGTCAGCCCGAGCTGCTCCATTCCTAAGACTCTCGCAGCCTCCATTGTATCGAAAACGTCAATTGGTTTGAAGCAAAAGCTTCGATAGAGCATTCGCAGATCATAGTCAGCCCCATGCATCAGGAGAGGCTTCCGTGACAATTGCTCCAAGAGAGGCGACAGATCGAGGCCTGCCAGCGGGTCGACCAGATCATTGGAGCTCGGGAGGCTGATCTGGATTAAGCACACCTTTTCCGGATAGGCATGGAGGCTGTCGGCTTCCAAGTCGAGCCCGACCCACGGCGCCGATTCGATCCGGGATAGCAACGCTCGAAGCTGATCATCCTTATCGATTACTTGCCGCATCTCGCCCACTTTAACATTGTAACATTGATTCTCGCTTTCCAAAGCGGACGGCTTTAACTTATCGTGACTTCGTTATGAACCTAGCGTCCGTTTTTGCCTCCAACGCAGCCAAGCAACCGGAAAAAACTGCCATTTTTTGGGGGGATACGACCTACTCCTACTCTGAGCTTTATTTGCAAGCCTTATGGACTGCCGATCGACTCAAGTCCGAGCTCGGCTTGCAACCGGGCGACCGAGTCGCCATGTGGCTTCGTAATCGTCCCGAATTCGTGTCGACGCTCTTTGCGATCTTGCTGGCAGACGGCATCGCTGTTCCGGTCAACAGTTTCCTCAAGCCGGACGAGGCGGGTTTCATCCTAAACGATGCCGCATGTGATCGCCTCGTGACCGATTCCGAGCTAGGGCAATATGCAAGCGAGCTCAAACAGGCCCGACCGAGCCTGAAAACCTTTCAAGTCGAGAGCATCCCGGCAAAGCCGGCCGCCTCCACTCCAGGGCTTGAGCCCCGCCGGGAATCCGACGATCTTGCGGTGATCATCTACACTTCAGGCACAACGGGCCATCCCAAAGGAGCCATGCTGTCTCACGGCAACTTATGGCATAACGTCGAAAGCTGCCGTGAAATGTTGGAGGCCATCGAGCAAGACCGTTTTGCGGTTCTGCTGCCGATGTTTCACAGTTTCATGTTGACCGTCGGCGTCTTTTTGCCCCTTTTGGTCGGGAGCTCCCTTGTTCTCGTTAAGTCGTTGCACCCGGTCAAGAACGTCGTCCAGGAGATCGTCGAGCATCAAGCCACGCTCCTTCCGGCAATCCCACAATTCTTTCGAATGCTCGCCCACAGCACGTTATCGACCGAACTCCCGGTCCGACTCTGTCTTAGCGGTGCCGCCCCACTCCCGGTCGAGGTCCTGAGGCAGTTCAATCGGCGGTTTTCCATCCCGCTCCTCGAGGGATATGGCTTGAGTGAGGCAAGCCCCGTTGTCTCGCTTAATCCGATACGTGGTCCTTGGAAGGCCGGGTCGATCGGGGTGCCGGTGCCCGGGGTCTCGGTCAGCATTCAAAACGAGCAAGGGCAAACGCTCCCGCCACATGAGATCGGCGAGCTGTGCGTGCACGGTGGCAATGTCATGCAAGGCTATTGGCAACGGCCGGAAGAGACCGCCAAGGTCCTCCGGAAAGGCTGGCTGTTTACGGGCGATGTCGGGTACCAAGATGAAGATGGCTATTTCTTTATCACCGACCGTAAGAAAGACATGCTCCTGGTCAATGGCATCAATGTCTACCCGCGCGAAATCGAAGAGGTGATCTATCACTTCCCGGGAGTCACCGAAGCCGCCGTCATCGGCGAGCCCGACTCCCGAAAGGGAGAACATCCGGTCGCATTTGTCGCTATCGATCCGAGTCGGCAGTCGCAAAGCTCAACCGCCGAGGCATCCGCAATCGAAAAGGATCTCCTGCAATTCCTGCAGCAACGGCTCGCCAATTACAAGGTCCCTCGCAC
The DNA here is from genome assembly GCA_018610125.1 of Verrucomicrobiota bacterium. Lineage (GTDB taxonomy): Bacteria > Verrucomicrobiota > Verrucomicrobiia > Limisphaerales > JAHEOI01 > JAHEOI01. The sequence goes on along the minus strand of JAHEOI010000194.1, from coordinate 10,580 downwards.
GGTCCATTTGGTCGAAGCCCTCCCACGGAACGCCACGGGCAAAATCCTCAAAACCGAGCTTCGTCGAAAGCTCTGATTTGACTTGGCGTTCGAACCGCCTCTACACTATCCGGAATTTGGATAACAAAGTCGAATCTATGCAAAAAGAGCTTTCTTACGCCATCATCACACCGCACTCTTTAGAGAAATCGCGCACAGGCGTCATCTTGGCCCGGATTGTTGCCCGTACCGGCCTCGAGCTCGTGGCGGCGCGAATGTTCGCTCCGAGCGAAGCGCTGACTTCCGAGCTTGCCGATCACCTTATTTCCGATGCCGATCAGCACGAGCCATGGGTCCAAGAACTGCTTCGGGATTATGTCGCCAAACGTTTTTCCCCTGATCGCCGGACCGGTCGCCGGAAGCGGGCTATGATCCTTGTCCTCCGCGGCGAAGACGCCGTCCACAAGATTCACGAAACCGTCGGCAATGTGCGAGCCGATTCCCATGGCGGCGAGACGATCCGCGACTCGCTCGGCGACCTCATCCTCGATGAGAACAGGCAAGTCCAATATTTCGAGCCGGCTCTGCTCGTGGCCAACAGCCCACAGGAAGTCGAATCGCACCTCAAGATCTGGAGTCGATACTCCGACCAGGATGGCGGCCTGCTGGAAAATCTCATTGAATACCCCGCCCATGTCACGCCGCAAAAGACACTCGTGCTCATCAAGCCGGATAACTTCCGCTTCCCGACCGGACGCCCCGGCAACGTCCTCGATTTCTTCTCACGCACCGGCCTCTACATTGTTTCGATCAAGGTTACTCAAATCAGTGTCGCCGAGGCCGAAGAATTCTACGGGCCGGTCCGGGAAGTGCTCCGAACCAAGCTGACAGACCGGGTCGCCGAAGAGGCGAAAGAGGCGCTGGAAAAGGCGTTTCAGTTCCCGATACCTCCACGCGAGGAGCGGCAGCTCGGGGAGATCCTGGGGCCGATTTACGGTGATAACCAATTCGACAACATTGTCCGTTTCATGACCGGCCGATCGGTTTGGGAATGTGATGAACAGCAGAAAAACGAGCCGGGAACGGAAAAATGCCTGGCTTTGATCTATGAAGGCGAGGATGCGGTCAATAAGGTTCGGGAGGTGCTCGGGCCCACGGATCCCTCCAAGGCACCTCCCGGAACAGTGCGGGCCGAGTTTGGATCCGATATTATGGTCAATGCCGCCCACGCCAGCGACTCCCCAAAGAACGCGGAACGCGAAATGGGCATTATTCGAGTCGGTGAAAATGCATTCCGACAGGTGGTCGAGGAGCATTACCCATAGATCGGATCGCTTGGGTCTTCCAAGCGTCTCAGCACCGGCAGGTCCGCGGGGGGAAAGGGATAGTTCCCGATCTCGAGAGCGGTAACCCAGGCTACCGCCTCACACCCGATCGAGCGGGGATCGCCTTGTAGCCAATGACAAAGGAAAAACCGGATTGAAACCCGACGATCGGGATAGTCGTGCCGGACCCGGTTCAACTCTTCACCGATCGCGACCTCAATCCCAAGCTCCTCTCTGAGCTCCCGCCGCAGGCAAGCCTCATATGTCTCGTCGTGATCCCGCTTGCCGCCCGGGAACTCCCAAAGTCCCCCGAGGTGGACCCCGGACGGACGCCGCGTGATAAGCACCCGCCCATTCGAAAGCACGACAGCCGCGGCCACCTCAATCACGCGATCCTTCAACACACGCTCCGTCTCCAACGATGCCGGCGACTTATCCACGACTCATTCGCTCCACCGGGACCGCCTCCACCACGTCATCACTCCTGCGAACCGCTCTCGGAAGCGTCGGAAGCATCGGACGTCGAAGACGCCGGTTTTTCTCCCGTCGTATCGTCGGATGGCTTCGCATTGTCGGTCCCATCAGTTCCGGAATCGCCGTCTCCGCCCGAGCTCGTTTCCTGCGAATCGGGAATGTTCAGGTTGGAACTGCCCTCCAGGTTCGTATTGGTCACCGAGGAAACCTGATTCGTCGTCTCCTCGAGCTTCGGATGCTCGTCCAACAATCTCGTCTTGCGTTGGTCGGCTTGAGATGCCCAATAGTTCGCCCCTCCGGAACCGAGCTGGCTTACCTCCTCATACAACGCCAAAGCCTCTTGGTTCTTGCCTTGGCGCTCTTTGAGCCGGGCGAGTGAAAATTTCGCCTGAGGAGCCACAGAGCTTTCCGGAAAACGGTCCAACACCTTTTGATACTGCTTGATTGCGGCTTCCGTCTTTCCTTGGGCCTCCAAGCTGGCGGCTATGCCATAGGCAGCCTGAACGGCAAGCACATCGGTCGGGTTTTTCGAGAGAAACGCCTCGAATTCCTGTTGCGCCTTTTTGTAATCGCCATCGGTGAACAACTGTTTCGCTCCCAACAGCCGGGCTCGTTGACCGGACCGGCTCGATGGGTATTTCTCGGCAATTTCAAGGTAATCCTCACTCGTGACATTGGTCTGCTGTTGAGCGGAACGGGGGCCGGTGGTCTCTACTTCCAACAGCTCTTGGCTCGCCTTCTTTTCCCGCTGCCCCTGCTGCCATTTCGAATAGCCCCAAATGCCAGCCAAGGCCAAAACGACCACCAACACCGCGATCACCGGAGTCTTGTGCCGATCCAACCAGCCAATAAACCTGATCGCCCTTTCAGAAAACTGCTCTTCAGAATCCATATCTGAGCAAGAATGTTTCGACGGCCCGTCAAAAAGGCAAGTTTGAAATTATCGCTATGGGACCTTATTTTTGCTATCGGCCCGATATAAGCCCGGCTGGCACCTCAAAACAGAATCGGACGTAAACGAAGTGAACGCCCCATGCAAAAGCCTCCCGATCCTATCGGCATAATCGCCGGCAACCGGTCGCTCCCCCTAATGTTCGCCAAAGAAGCCCGCGAGCGCGGGATCAAACGGATTGTTGCCATCGCCTTCAAAGGGGAGACCTCGCCCGATCTGGCCTCCCTCGTTGATGAGATCGAATGGCTACGGGTCGGTCAATTGAATCGCCTCATTCGCGTCTTCACCCAGCATCAGGTTGAGCAATGTGTCATGCTCGGTCAGGTCAACCCCGCGAGACTGTTCGATTTTCGCCCGGACACACGAGCACTCCAGCTCCTGTTCCGGCTTAAAGAAAAGAATGCCCATACCATCTTCGGGGCCATCGCGGATGAGTTGGAAAAAGACGGCATTAAGCTGATCGAGCCGATCCCATGGCTTCAATCGCATATGCCCGGCCCCGGATTCCAAACCGGAAAGCCGTTGCCCAAAGCGCTCAAAGAGGATATCGATTTTGGCCATCGAATGGCCAAGGAGGTCTCCCGCCTTGATATCGGTCAAACCGTCGTGGTGAAACAAGGGACCATCCTTGCGGTCGAAGGCTTTGAAGGCACCGACGCCTGTTTGAAGCGGGGGGGGCAGCTTGCCGGGGCGGACGGTCGGGCGGTCGCTGTCAAAGTTGCCAAACCGAACCACGACATGCGGTTCGATATTCCCTGTATCGGGCTGAAGACCATCGAAACCTGCCTTGAATCGGGGATCCATGCCCTTGCGGTCGAAGGACACAAGACGCTTTTCCTCGAGCGGGACCAATGGCCTTCCTTGACGCGTCGCCAGCCTCTCACCGTCCTAACGATCTAACGGTTTTTTTCTTGAGCAAAGCTGACAACGGAATTTTAATACCCATTAGACGAAAAATGGAAGCGACAGCAGACATCGGACTCATCGGCCTGGCCGTCATGGGACAGAATCTTGTCCTCAATATGAACGACCAGGGTTTCAAGGTGGTGGTATACAACCGCACCGTCTCCAAGGTTGACGCCTTTTTGGAGAACGAGGCGAAGGGGACCAACGTCATTGGCGCCCATTCGATCGAGGAGATGGTATCCCACCTCAAGCGGCCAAGGCGGCTCATGCTACTCGTCAAGGCGGGAAGCGCCGTCGATGACTTTATTGAGAAGATCACCCCCTATCTGGAAGAGGGGGATATTATCATCGATGGCGGCAATTCCATGTTCCAGGATAGCATTCGCCGGACGAAATACCTCGAATCCAAGGGGTTGCGCTTTATCGGCACCGGCGTTTCGGGCGGAGAAGAAGGCGCTCGTCATGGTCCCTCGATCATGCCCGGCGGTACGCCATCGGCATGGCCACATGTCAAAGAGATCTTCCAAAGGATCTCGGCCAAGGTTGAAGATGGCTCCCCCTGCTGTGATTGGGTCGGTGAAGACGGGGCCGGCCATTATGTCAAGATGGTCCACAACGGGATCGAGTACGGCGACATGCAGCTCATTTGCGAGGCCTATGAGCTGATGAAGGACGGTCTCGCCATGACCCCGGACGAAATGCATCACGTCTTCGCCGAGTGGAATAAAGGTGAGCTCGATTCATTCCTGATCCAGATCACCCGCGATATCCTTGCCTATAAGGATGACGACGGCCAGCCCCTGGTCGACAAAATCCTGGACACAGCAGGCCAAAAAGGCACTGGCAAATGGACTGTCATCAACTCCGCCGAGCTCGGGATCCCGACAACTTTGATTGGTGAAGCGGTCTACGCCCGGTGCGTCTCGGCCCTCAAGGATGACCGAGTGGCCGCGGCCAAGAAGCTCAAGGGCCCCAAGCCGAAAATCACCGGCGACCGGGAAAAGTTCATCGAAGATATCCGCAAGGCCCTCTACGCCTCCAAGATTATCTCGTATGCCCAAGGCTACATGTTGATGCGGGCGGCGGCACAAGAATATAAGTGGAAGCTCAATTACGGAGGGATCGCCCTCATGTGGCGAGGCGGGTGTATCATACGAAGTCGCTTTCTTGGGAAGATCAAGGAAGCCTTTGACAAGAAGCCCAAGTTATCGAATCTGCTGTTGGACCAGTTCTTTAAGAAGGCCATACGAGAATCGCAACGGTCATGGCGGAATGTCGTGGCCACGGCGGCCAAAAAGGGCATTCCGACGCCGGCCTTTGCAACGGCCTTGAGCTTCTACGATGCTTATCGTAGCGATCGACTCCCGGCCAACCTGCTTCAGGCCCAGCGTGACTACTTCGGTGCCCACACCTACGAGCGACTCGACGCCCCCCGCGGGCAGTTTTTCCACACGAACTGGACCGGCCATGGCGGCAGCGCCACATCCGGCAGCTATAGCGTCTGAGCCCGACTTCAATCACTCCGTAACGATTTTTCAATTTGCCACAACAATGATGGATGATCCCGCACAATCACTACGTGACCTGCAGCCCAATCGAGAATTCTTTGTTGGGATCGATTCTGACGGCTGTGTCTTCGATTCGATGGAGATCAAACATAAGGAGTGCTTCACTCCGATGTTTATCAAGCACTTCAACCTGCAGCCGGTCAGTAAATACGCCCGAGAGACATGGGAGTTCGTTAACCTCTATTCAAAAACCAGAGGCGCGAACCGGTTTCCGGCGTTGGTTCGAGCGCTGAACCTCCTTCGGGAGCGTCAAGAGGTCAAGGCACGTCAAGTTGAGGTGCCGAGCACGACCGCCATTGATGAATGGATCGGACGTGAGAAAAAGCTTGGTAACGCGACGCTTGCGGCGGAAGTGGAACGAGGCAACAAAGCCTTGGAGCCGATTAAAGCGTGGTCGGACGCGGTCAACGCCCAGATCGCGGACATTGTCAAAGGGATCCCGCCTTTCCCATTGGTCAAGGAAAGTTTGGAGAAGTTGAACGAGAAAGCGGATCCATTGGTCGTCTCCCAGACACCGACCGAGGCATTGGAACGGGAATGGCAGGAGAATAACATCAGTCGATTCGTGAGGACGATTGCCGGCCAGGAAATGGGGAGTAAGACCGATCACCTCAACCTGGCCGCCAGGGAGAAATACCCCCCGGAGAAAATCCTTATGATCGGCGATGCTCCGGGCGATTATAAGGCCGCAAAAGCCAACGGCGCCCTCTTCTTCCCCATCAAGCCGGGCCAGGAAGAGGCCTCTTGGAAGCAATTCCACGACGAGGCTATCGACCGTTTCTTCTCCGGGACCTACTCCGGAAGCTATGAAGAAAACCTGGTCAACGAATTCGAGGCCTGTTTGCCAGAAAACCCTTCTTGGTAATTCGATTATGCACGGCCCAGACAATCCCCCTAACCGTGACGGCGCTTCTCGGCGTCGTTTCTTGCAACGCCTGTCGCAAGGAATCGGGGCCGCTACGATCGGCGGCACGATGCTCCCCAACTGGACCGCCTACTCCAAGGAGTCTGCCCAACAGCATGGGAAAAAGCTTGGCTTTGCTCTCGTTGGCTTGGGCAATCTAAGCACCCATCAGCTCGCTCCGGCATTTAAGAATACGGAACATTGTCGCTTGGCCGGGATCGTCACCGGCACCCCGGAGAAGGAAAAGCTCTGGGCCGATAAATACGGAATCCCAAAGGGGAATATCTACAATTACGCCAACTTCGACGAGATCGCAGACAATCCCGATATCGATGTCGTCTATGTCGTATTGCCCAATTTCATGCATTCCGAGTTTGTCATTCGGGCAGCCCAAGCAGGCAAGCATGTGTTTTGCGAAAAGCCGATGGCCAACTCGACGCGGGAATGCGAAGCAATGATCGAGGCCTGTGAGAAGGCAGGAAGCAAGCTCGGCATCGGATACCGATGCCAGTTCGAGCCTCACAACCAGGAATGTATCCGGCTGGCCCGCGAGAAGGCCTTTGGCGAAATGAAGATGATCGAAGCCGGTTTCGGCTTCACTATCGGCAACCCGAATCAATGGCGGTTGAAAAAGCCGTTGGCCGGCGGCGGGGCTTTGGTCGATGTCGGTATCTATGCCCTGCAAGCTTGCCGCTACTTGACCAATGAAGAGCCGATCGCCATTTCAGCCCAAGAGACGAAAACCAACCCGGCGAAGTTCCGCGATGTCGACGAGTCTCTCTGTTGGACAATGACCTTCCCCGGCGGCGTCATCGCTTACTGCAGCACCACGTACAACTTCAACGGGATCAACCGCTACACTGCCTACGCGGAGGACGGGTGGTTCGGACTCGATCCCGCTTATGGTTATGGAGGGATCAAAGGCCAGACCAGCGAGGGCCCGATCGAAAAGCCGCAAATCGACCAATTCGCCAACGAGATGGATGAGTTTGCCAAATCGATCTTTGAAGACCGACCGATCAAGATCTCCGGCGAAGAGGGGTTGCGCGACGTCGGCTACATCGAGTCGATTTACAAATCCATCGAGATCGGAAAGACGATTCCGCTTGCTTGAGCGAGCAATTCCCTGTCATTCCATCCGAGCGCATCGCGCGCGCCAGAAAGCTGATTTTGGAGCACGGATGGACCAGCATCGCTTACCAAATCCTCAACCCTGGCTTTGAGCTTTGGTTTAGCCGGCAAGGTGACGGGGTGGTCGGGTATGTGACCTCGTATGACTACCGTCTCGCCGCCGGGACACCGATCTGTCCAAGACAGCGCCTTCCCGAGATCACCGACGAGTTTGAAGCGGATGCTCACCAGGCCGGTCTCAAGGCATGCTTCTTCGGGGTCGAGGAAGGATTCGAGTCGGCCCGCGCGAGCAAATCGCCCAATGCATCGCTTCTCTTGGGCGCTCAACCCGTCTGGGAGCCGCGTCGCTGGACGGCGATCATGAACGGAAAATCGTCGTTACGGGCGCAGCTATCCCGGGCGCGAAATAAAAATGTTCGGATTGCGCCGCTGACGACACTCACCGAGTCGGTGAGCGCGGCATTGGAAGATTGCCTTCGGGAATGGCTCGGAACCCGCGGACTGCCACCGATGCACTTTCTTGTGGAGCCCGATGTCCTGACCCGACTCTACGACCGAAAGGTATTCGCCGCCGAGCGAGCGGGAGAGATTATCGGCTTCCTGGTCGCCTCGCCCATCCCCGGACGGAATGGGTGGCTGATCGAGCTGATTGTCCGCCGCAAGCACGCTCCCAATGGCACGACGGAACTGCTCCTTGACACCGCAATCCAGACTCTCGCAGCCCAGGGAGCCGCGCTTGTCACGCTCGGTTTGTCCCCCCTCTCTCGGCGAAGCCATATGACAGCCCCACCCCAGCCTTTTTGGGTGCAGGGATTCCTCAATTGGGTTCGGGCCCACAGTCACCGCTTCTACAATTTCGACGGACTCGACGCCTTTAAGGCCAAGTTCCTGCCCGAGCGCTGGGAACCTCTCTACCTTATCTCGAGCGAGAACACCTTGAGCTTGAAGCTCTTTTACGCCATCGCCGGCGCCTTCTCGGGAACCTCGCCTTTCCGCTTCCTCGGTCAGGCGATATGCCGGGCAGCGAGTCAAGAGGTCCGCTGGCTGCTCAGTCGGAGCCCTCGTCGACACGCCGCACCCTCGAAGCGCCCGAAGTCAAGAGGATAGCGGTGCACAAAGGAGTAGGAGTGTGCGTGACCCTATCAGGGAAGGAAGCGTTTGCTCTGAAGGTCCTGCCTAAAAGGGACGTCGTCCTCCAGATCCGCGAGCGGACTGCAACGGAGTGCAGTCCCTACCGCAGCAGCGGTGATAAGGTCGGCACTCCCCTGCCGACCGTTCTTGTCGTGCTCTTCCCAGGTTGATAGGAGGTCATCCTCGACGTCCCATTTTTTTTGCTGTTGCTTGATCGTTTCCTTCCGCCCTCCCTTCTCCGTTCGCATAATCCGCTCCTTTCGCGGGTAAATTTCCTGCTTTTTGACAACGCACGAATCCGATAAACTTTGAGCGCAGCACGCGGTTAGAATCGCAAGTAAAAGCGTGCAATGATCGGCTTTAAGCCTTTGTCATAAGTGACCGAGACAACAAAAAGGACAGCAGAAAGGTAGGAGGCGAGCAGTGTCGACCGCACATAAGGCAACGTTACTTGGGACCGGGATGATTGGGATGTTTTATGCCCAGACGCTTCATCGGCATCGGAGGAGCGACCGAATTGTCAATGTCTATTCGCGCACCGAGGAGAATGGTCGGGCCTTTGCTGAAAAGTGGGGCATCCCGGACTGGACCACCGATCTCGATAAGGCGATTCAGTCCGCCGACTCGGATGTCGTCATCGTCGCCCTCCCGAATCATCTCCATAAGGACGCGATCATCACGGCAGCCCAGGCCGGTAAATCGATCCTTTGCACCAAGCCGATCGCCCGCAATGCCGAGGAGGCCAAGGAGGCGCTCGATGCGGTCGAAGAGGCCGGCGTCTTTCATGGTTATTTGGAAGACTTGGTCTACACCCCCAAAACCCTGAAATCCCTGCAGTCTGTGCAATCCGGAGCTCTCGGCCAGATCACGTGGGTTCGCTCGCGCGAGACCCATGGCGGCCCACACAGTGACTGGTTCTGGGATCTTGAAAAGGCCGGAGGCGGCGCCATTGTCGATATGGGCTGCCACTGCATCGAGATTGGCCGAAGCTTTATCGGCAAGGAAATCCGCCCGGTGGAAGCGATATGCTGGGCGGACACGCTAACCCATCCAATCGAAGCCGAAGACCATGGCATCGGCATGATCCGCTACGAAAACGGGGCGATCAGCCAATTCGAAGTGAGCTGGGGGTTTCGGGGCGGTATGGATCTTAGGGACGAGGTCTCCGGTACCGAAGGGACAATCTGGATGAATCACTTCCTGCGGACGGGGTTTGAAATGTTTACGAGCGGCCAGAGCGAGGGTTACGTCGCGGAAAAAGCCGAGTCGGATAGCGGATGGCTCTTTCCAGTCGGCGATGAGGTGGTCGCGCTCGGTTATGTCGATATGTTCACCGATATGTTCGAAGCAATCGACCAGGAACGCCCGCCAATGGAAACCTTTTACGACGGTTACATCGTTAATGCCATCATGGATGCCTGTTACCGCTCCGTCGAAACCAAAAAGTGGGAGCCGATCAACCTCGACATTTGGCGCGGCAGCCAAGGGGTCAAGCGAATCAGCGCCATGAGGCCGGACTATGAAGGTCGGGTCCTTGTCAAGCGAGAGCGGATGCCGGACGGCAAGACCAAGCTCATCCTAAGGGACAAAGAGTCCGGAGAGATTTCACAAAAGATCTCTTAGCGAGGCGTTGTTTCAGATCGTGCCGAGCATGCGGGTCATCGAGGCCTTCGGTTGCATTTAAGAGCCTGTCTACGCCTCGCTGTTTTTCCGCTTCGCGGACGGGAAACATAAATTTTTTTCCTATTGAATAGCCCTTCCTGAGACCAAGAACGATGCTGAGGGCTACCGTCAAAACTTGACTCAAAAGCATCACGGTTGCTTGGAAAATGAATTCAAAGAAGCATAGCCTTGGTTAGACCTGCGACCCCACCACCGGTCCGCCCCCCAAGCAAGGGTGCCACTTGTCGTTGCATTTGTCCCGTGCACCTTACCAGATACCGCCCCGCCACCGCCCGCCAGGGCGATTCTTTCCGGGTCACCTGCAGCTGCGCTGACCCCACACCAAAGGCCCTGGTTACTTCACGGACACCGGCAGCGGCTGCATTATCCGCCGGAAGGAGACGTCCTGTTCTACTCGCCTGCCCGAGCCCGCCACCCAGACCGGGTTTTGATGGACATACCGGCTCAGCCGCAGCAGATAGTCGATTCGTAATGGCCGGGCCACACCTATTTCTTTGCCACGAGCAGGCCCCCCTGTAAATTTTTAT
>JAHEOI010000193.1 GCA_018610125.1 Verrucomicrobiota bacterium | reverse complement strand
TTGCAAGCGTGCGCTGCGGTCGGCCAGTTGCGCTTGATGGCGGCTTACGAGCGACTCTTTCGGGAGCACTCGCTGACTGTGGCTCAGTTATTGTTGATCCATGACGATCTCCGTCATAAGGAGCGGCATCTCAACGCGCGGAACACGCTCGTGACGTTGTTGCAACGGGGTGTCGTGCCAATCATCAACGAAAATGATACTGTTTCCTTTACCGAATTACGATTCGGAGACAATGATCAGCTTGCCGCCTTGGTTGCCTCGCTGTTGCCCGCGGATGTCTTGATCGTTTTGACCTCCGTCGAGGGGGTTATTGAAAACTATGGCCAGCAACGAGCCAAGCGTGTCTCGGTCATTCATGAAATTGACGAGAAGATTGAAAGCACGGCGTTAGGGACCCAGAGCGGCACCGCGATAGGCGGGATGGCCTCAAAGATCCAAGCGGCGAAGGTGGTGATGCGCTCCGGCATCCCGATGGTCATCGGCTCTGGAAAAAAGCCGGATGCGCTCGCGCGAATTTTGAATGGGGAAGAGGAGGGAACCCTTTTCGTTCCGCGACCGTATCGGCTCAAGGGACGCAAGCGTTGGATCGCCTTTTTCCATCATCCACGAGGCACTGTGATTGTGGACAACGGTGCTCGAAAGGCTTTGCGGGAGAAAGGCCGGAGCCTGCTCCTGCCGGGGATCTCGAAGTGTCAGGGGCAATTCTCGGCCGGGGAAGTCGTCAAGATTTGTGATGAGAACGGAACCGAGTTTGCCCGAGGCATCGCCCGGTGCAGTGCCTCGCAGATTCAGTCCGACGAGTGCCTGGGCGAGGAGGTCGTACATCGTGATGATTTGGTTGTATTATGAAGGATTTGGAAGAGGCGAATCGAAGTCCGGAAAGGGCTATCAGGGGATTGGTTGACGTGATGACCAAACTGCGCTCCCCTGAGGGGTGTCCATGGGATCGGCAGCAGGATCATCATTCTCTCCGCTATCATGCTGTTGAAGAGGTCTACGAGCTGCTCGATGCGATCGAGCGTCAAGATGACCAAGAGATGATCGAGGAGCTGGGAGACTTGCTACTCCAGGTGGTTTTCCATGCGCAGGTGGCAAACGAGCGCGGGGCCTTTGATTTTACCCGAGTGGCTGAAGCCATCGTCGAAAAGTTGGTGCGACGTCACCCGCATGTGTTTGGGGAAAGTCAAGTTGACGGGATTGACAGTGTCTGGGCGCAATGGGAGACGATCAAGCACCAGGAGAAAGAGGGGACCGATCGAGAGCGCGCTTCCGCCTTGGACGGGGTTCCAGCTCACCTTCCGGCCCTTTTGAAGGCGGAAAAATTGATCAAGAAGGCGCGGAAGGCAAAGCTCACCAGCCCGCCGCCCCCTGAGCCAAACGAGCGGCCTCAAAGTCAAGCCGAGCTTGGAGAGCGGTTGTTCGCGTTGGTGGCATGGGCCCAAGAGCAAGGGTGGTCGCCTGAAGAGGCCATGCGCGGTGAGACCGAGAGGCGGAAGCACGATTGGCAAGCTGAAGAAAGAAGAAGGGAGTGACGGCGTGGCAGGGTGTGGGAGTGGCGGAGTGAGGGCATCGATCGAGACGAAAATTTGGAAGTGATATGGTTGATACACGATACACAAAACTGGCAAAGCTATTAGTCGAATATTCTACAGGGATTCAGGAAGGTGACCATACCATGATCGATCTGGCCGATGTGCCGGATGATTTTGCGGTTGAATTGATCCGGGCTGTTCGAGCGGCCGGGGGCATCCCGCTGGTCGAAATTCGCCACAGTCGGGTCTCGCGCGAGCTCCTTAAGGATACCGATCAGGAGCATGCGCGTTTGGTAAGGGACATCGAGATGCATCGTGTCAAAAAGGCGCAGGCATTCATTGCCGTGCGCGGCAGCTATAATGCCAGTGAGACTTCGGATGTTCCCAGCGATCGCCTGGCCCTCTTTAGTAAGACCCTCCGACCGGTGCAGAATCATCGGGTCAACAAGACCCGTTGGGTCGTGCTCCGATGGCCGACGCCGAGCATGGCCCAGGCCGCCGGAATGAGCACCGAGGCCTTTGAAGATTTCTATTTCTCGGTCACAACGATGAATTACCGGAAGATGGCCAAGGCCATGGAGCCCTTGGTGACGCGGATGCAGGAAGCGGATCGAGTCGATATCAAAAGCCCGGGCACCGAGTTGAGCTTTAGTATCAATGGCATTCCGGCGGTGGCCTGCCAAGGCACGCGGAATATTCCGGATGGCGAGGTCTTCAGTTGCCCGACCAAGAGCTCGGTCAACGGGACCATCCAATACAATACCCCGACAATCTACTCCGGCACGCGCTTCGAGGATGTGCGGCTGGAATTTAAGAACGGCAAGATTGTCGATGCGAGCTCGAACAATACCAAGCGGCTCAATGAGATCCTCGATACCGATTCGGGCGCACGCTATGTGGGTGAGTTTGCATTGGGATTCAATCCTTACATCGAGCAGCCGATGTGCGATACCTTGTTCGATGAGAAGATTGCCGGCTCATTGCACTTCACGCCCGGTCAGGCTTATGAGCAGGCAGATAATGGCAATCGCTCCGCGGTCCATTGGGACATGGTATTGATCCAGCGCCCTGAATGGGGAGGTGGCGAAGTCTGGTTTGACGGGGAGCTGATCCGAAAGGACGGCCTCTTCATGCCCAAGGATCTTAAGCCGCTCAATCCCACCAATTTGAAAAAGTAGGGAAAAACGAATGGGATCCCCTCCTTGATCGGACGTTCTCCCGGACGTGCCACTTCTCTCTTGGTACCGACGTCGGACAAAAGAGTGGGACCTCGGGGACGAGGTCCCTATCAGGGCAATTACGAAGACAAAGAAGCGGGGTGTGCGGTGACCGTGCCGTTTTCGACCCGCCAACGGTGCCAATCTTGGGCTAGGTCTTGAGGCCAGTTCTCTTCAGTGCAGGTCATGAAGACTTGACCATGGCCTGCTTTGACGCGTGATAGCAATGGAAAAAAAGCGGAGCGTCGATGGGTGTCGAGCTCGCCCATGACATCATCGATCAGGAGAATCGGCAACGATCCATGGACGCCGGTGAGATATTCGGCTTGCGCTGTCTTGAGGGCGATCGCCAAGCTTCGCTTTTGTCCTTCACTCGCAAACTGACCTGCGTGACGCTCATCGATTAGCAATTGCAATTCATCCCGATGGGGTCCAACCACCGTGGTTTTGTATTGCCGCTCTTTTTCACGGCTATTGGTAAGCTCGACAGAGAAATCGCGTTGGACACTTGGCCGATAGGTCATGCGGAATTCTTCGGTCGCATTAACGATCCGACGATAAGCGAGGCGAACGAGTGGAGAGAGCTTGGGGATCAAGGCTTTCCGAAGTGAAATCAGTTGCTCGCCGGCCTCGATGAGCTCCTTTGTGAAGCTTTGCAGGGTTCCGTTGTCGGGTGTCGGTTGTTTAAGGAGCGCGTTCCGGGCACGAAGGGTCCGCGTATACCGCTGGAGCAAAGGGAGGTAGTAGGGATGGGTCTGAGCCAACAAAAGATCGAGGAATCGGCGGCGTGCCTTGGCTGGTCCCTTGATGAGCTGCAGGTCTTCCGTGCAGAAGATGACGACTCTCAGAGTCCCATAATAATCCGTTAAACGACGGACCGGCTGTCCGTCCAGCGTCAATTTGCGCTCTTGATGAGACCAGTACATCTTGACCTCATGGGATGCTCGTCCGGTGACGCCGGCGCCGATGAAATAGGCTTTTTGCCCCGCTCGAACGAGCTGAGAGCTCCCAACCCCCCGAAACGATCGGAGGGAAGCCAGCACGTAGATTGCTTCCAATAGGTTCGTTTTGCCTTGTGCATTGTCGCCGAGAAGTAAATGGAAGCCGGCGCCGAAATCGACATCCAATCGGGCATAATTTCGAAAATCACGCAGCCTTAAGTGCGCCAAGTGCATCGATGACACTATGCCTTGGCTCCCCCTTGAGAACCAAGCCGGGATTACGACATAGGGGTTAGAAAAAAGGGGACCTCCGGGAGAACGTCCCTATCACGGAGGCGAGCCCATTGCTTGATACAACATCTTGCTAAATATGCTCGGAGTCGGAGTGGTCCTTTTCCCGGTACCCGGAATCTTGGCGTTGCAGGTTGACCTCGTTCTTTTTGAGGTAGGCATTGTAGACGTCGTCGGCATCCATTCCCAATACTTGAGCGAGGCTGATTAGGAAATGGAAGAGATCGACAACCTCCACTCGGGCATTTTGCTCATCGAACTGCTGGTATTGGGCCCACCACTTCCATGGGACACTGTCGACGAGCTCGGCCAGCTCCTGAGACATCGCTCTCGAGAAATTTAATACCCATTTGGTCTTCTCGGCCTCATCGAGCTCGTCGGTCTCGATGCCGATGCGAGCATTCAAGGCCTTTTGCATTCGGAATAATTCGCGCAATTGATCCGATTGTTCCATAGGTTCCACTCTTTGAGTAATGGTCGATCAAGACAAGAAGAAAGGTGTTGGGGGCGCTTGTTCTTGGTTGAGGGTCGGCGACGGCGAGGTCCACTCGACGTCCTCTCCACGAAGTGTCCCATTTTCGTTGGGAGTTGACCAAAAGGGGACTTGACGGTGGCGATTGAATCTGAAACGAGATAGGTGTACAACCGAGAGGCTGCGGGCGTTAGGGATGTTAACTTAACGAACATTATGTTGCCAAAATTGCTTGCCTACGGTGGCCCAATGATGTGGGTGCTGCTCTTCCTTGGGGCTGTCACCGTGACGGTCTTTCTTGAGCGGGTTTTGCATTATCACCGGGCTCAGATCAATTCGACCGAGTTCCTAACCGGGTTCCGAAACGTCTTGAAGCGGGAGAACATCATTGAAGCCATTTCGATATGCGATGCGACTCCCGGTCCGGTGGCCAGGTTGGTCAAAGTGGCTCTCCTAAACCGGGAAAGGGGACGAGAAGGGATGCGTGAAGCCTTGGAAGAAGCGGGTTTGATGGAAGTCCCTCGACTTGAGAAGAAACTGAGCCTGTTGGCCACGGTGGCCCAAATTGCGCCGTTACTCGGCTTGATGGGGACGGTGCTGGGATTCATTCGCGTTTTCAATCAACTTGAGCAGGCCGGGTTATCGGCTCAGGTGGGTGACTTGTCGGCCGGCATTTGGCAGGCACTGATCTGCACCGCTGGGGGGTTGGCCGTGGCCATTCCAAGCTATGCCGCTTACAATTACCTCGTCAGTCGGGTGAACAGTATCGTGCTGGACATGGAAAAGGCCTCCATGGAGATCGTCAATATGATTTCGGAGCATTCGACGCTGCGTGAGTCATGAGGTTCCCACGGAATGCCAAGATTTTTCGAGGTCACTTTGATGTTATCCCATTTGCCTCGGTCTTCTTCCTGTTGGTCATCTTCTTGTTGCTCAACACCTATCTTGTGTTCCCGCCCGGGGTCGAGATCGAGCTGCCGGCTGCTTCAGGCCTGCCCGGCGCGTCCAATCCGAAGGTGATCGTCGCGGTTGACTCCGGTGGCAATCTGTATTATCAGAATCAAGTCATTGAGAGGGCGGCGTTGGAAGACGCGTTGGCACAAGCCCGTGAAACTGCGGAAGAGCCATTGACGCTGGTCATTCTTGCAGATCGCCGGGTTCCGCATCAACAAGTGGTGGAATTGAGTGTCATGGCGCGCGACGTCGGCGTCAGCCAGGTGGTGCTGGGAACCCGTTCGAATCCGGTTTCGAGCTCCGAGTGAGGGGCTCCAAAAAAACGCTTTGGATTTTGGAAGATCAGTCTATGAGTGAGCAGTTGCTTCCGATTCCGTGGTCCCGATTGCGTTGGATCACCACGATCGGGGTCGTGATGGTGCTCCAGGTTTTGTTGATCTACCTCTTTTCCGGTGAAGAGGTCCCTTCCCGAAAGGCAAAAGGCAAAAAGGTGCGGTATGCGCTTGTATCGGGGAAAGATCATCAACCGACCAACGAAATGAGCCTGGTCGCTATCAGGGATCCGTCGCTGTTGGGGTTGCCGAATCCCGAAGGGGCCTCGGGCAGTGCCTGGCTCAACAGTAAGCCGTTAAAGCACGAGCTGTACGAATGGAGCGCGGAACCGGCTTGGTTGAAGCCTTCGCCCGAACGCTTGGGAACGACATTCGACGAGCTCATGGAGAGCTATGAGCCGGCTCGGTATAGCATGGCCAAAAAGGAGAAGCCCGAATTTCGGGACACTTTTCCCACCCGATCGGTGCTGGCACAACAATCCCGGTTGCTGATCAAAGGCGAATTGGCTGACCGGTCTTTGGTGACCTCCCGGGAACTGCCGTTGATTGCGAATGAGACCTTGGTAAGCAATAGTGTGGTGCGGGCGGCGGTCGATGCCCAAGGCAGGCCCCTGTCGACGCTTTTGATTGACTCCAGCGGTTCCTCGGAAGCGGACCGTAAGGCGGTCGAGCACGCCAAGCGCGCCCGGTTTAAACCGTTGTCGGATGCCGGCTCGAGCAACGGCAGCGAGGCCGGCAAGGATGCCCTGACGTGGGGGCGGCTCGAATATCAGTGGCGAACCGTTGCTCCCGAGCCGAATGATGAGACCGGCGAGGCCTCCTCGGTGACGAGCTCCCAGGCTTTATGAGTGTCAACAGTCTCCTCTTTGCCTATGTCGTTTCTTTCCTTGCCGGTCTTTCCGTCGTGGCCCTATACTATGACTATCGGCAAAAGCGGTTCGAGCCGAGGCCGAGCGAGGATCACGTGTTTCGCTGTGAATCATGCGGGTTCGTTTACACGGATGATGCCGATGTCGATCGCTCCTGCTGCCCCCAATGTGGCATCATGAATGACAGCATATACTTTTGATATCATTTGGCATTGTAAACTATGGGAATGTGGATAGGTCGTAACCGAAGGGCTCGTGTCTGCTACGGGTTCGATGAAATCGCTTTGGTCCCGGGAGAGGTGACTATCAATCCGGAGGAGGTTGACACCCGGTTTGAAATCCCGTTTCCGAACGAAGGCAGCATGCCGCTGCAAATCCCTATCCTGGCCAGTGCGATGGATGGTGTGACCGACGTCCACTTCTGTCGGGAAATGGCACGGCTTGGTGGGATGGGGGTGGTCAACCTCGAGGGGGTGCAGACCCGCTATGAGAATCCATCCGAGGTCTTGGAGCAGGTGGTCAATGCCAACAAAGACGAAGTCACGACGCTGATCCAGAAGATCTACCAGGAGCCTGTTAAGGAGAAGCTGATTGCCCAGCGCGTTGAGGAGCTCAAGGAGAGTGGCGGGCTGGCGGCTGTGAGCTCGATTCCCCAAAAGGCGGAGCAATATTCGGCTGTCGCCCAGGAGGCGGGTGCGGACGTGTTTTTTGTCCAATCGACCGTATCGACTGTCCGCCATGTCTCTTCCCAGTACAAGACCCTCGACTTGGAGAAGCTCTGCAAGGGACTCAAAATTCCGGTGATTGTCGGCAATACCGTCACCTACAAGGTGACGTATGAGCTGATGCAATGCGGCGTTGCCGGTGTCCTTGTCGGTGTCGGTCCGGGGGCGGCCTGTACGAGTGGGGGGGTT
>JAHEOI010000192.1 GCA_018610125.1 Verrucomicrobiota bacterium | reverse complement strand
GACCCTAAGATAAGGAGAATTGAAGAATTAACCGCGACACGGATTACACGGATTGATGGGACGAGGCCTGCATGGCCGGTGAAAGCGCTTTGAGCGTGTGCCGGCCGTGTGAGCTGGATTCCTCCGGGAACAAGCGCTTGTGCTCGGATCGCGAGGTTTGTCTGAAGCGTTTGCTCCCGGGAGAATCCAGCTCACAGGGCTTTCACCGGCAATATCCGCGCATTCAGCGTAATCTGCGGTTAAGAGTCCTCTCGTTTGCCTTTTTGCGGCTGAACAGTTACCGCTTCACGGAGTGCGACCGCGCTCCTTGAGTTTGCCGGCCCAGGGAGCTATGCTCGAAAAAACAGATTTGATTAAGGTGACCGGATTTGAGCCGTTGTATCGCTATATCGCGCCTTCTCCCATCGGGCAGCCGAGGGTTCGACGGGCGGGCAATTGCGTCGATTCGCTCAAATCGCAAAAGAATCGTGAGGTGTTTATGAATTGGAAAATGACGAGGAGGACGACGATGGGCTCGTTTTTCTGTGGGATCTTGATAAGCGGTCTTGCAGTGGCAAGCGTCAACGCGGATTCGCACCAATCCCCCGAGCCGCTCGGGATTGCCATGGAGAATTATGACTATCCGCATCCGGTCGATTTCCTCGATCTGAAGATTCAAGGAAAGCGCGCTCGGATGGCTTACATGGATGTGCGTCCATCCGAAGAGTCGAATGATCAGGCGGTCATGTTAATGCACGGCAAGAACTTCTTCGGGGCATACTGGAAAAAGACGATTGCCCACCTTGCCGACCAGGGGTATCGGGTGGTCGTTCCGGATCAAATCGGATTCGGCAAGTCCTCCAAGCCAAACATCCATTACAGTTTCCAGTTGTTGGCGCAAAACTCGAAGCAGCTTTTGGAGAAATTGGAGGTCGATGAGGTCGCGGTTGTCGGGCATTCCATGGGTGGCATGCTCGCGACCCGGTTCGCTTTAATGTATCCCGAGCGCACCTCCCACTTGATTCTCGAGAACCCGATCGGGTTGGAAGACTATCGCCGTAAGGTCGATTTTCAGTCGATCGAAGAAACTTACAAGAAGATTCTCAACTACACCAAGGAGGGGCTGATCGAATACCATAAGAGTTACTATGCCGAATGGAAGGAGGCATATCGGCGCTTTCCAATGATCCACTATCGTTGGACGCTCAGCGGGGAATACCCGCGTCTGGCATGGGCTTCCGCGTTAACCTACGAAATGATTTACACCCAGCCCGTGGTGCATCAGCTCCCGGACGTGAAGGTCCCTACGTTGCTTGTAATCGGCCAGGAAGACCGCACCAGTCTCGGCAGCGGCCCGAATTTGGGTCAATACCCCGAGCTTGGGAAAAAGGCCGCCGAAGCGATCCCGGATGCGACCTTGGTCGAGCTGGATGGAATCGGGCATCTTCCCCATTTGGAAGCGACCGACCATTTCCATCAGGCATTGACGGCATTCATCCAGCCCGATTAACCCGCTGTGGTTCGGCTGAATCGGGACCTCGTCCCCGAGGTCCCATACCGTCCCCGGGCAATTTTCTCCTTCTTATCGCGCCGCTGCCTCGGCCGGTGCTTCTTCCAGAATCGCCCCACCGCAGCTTGAGCCGGCACCGGCAGTGCAACCAAAGCAATGCTCGCCGGTCATGATCGGACGTCCTTCAAGCTGATCCGGGTCGATATCCCACAGGTAGAGTGGCTTCCCATTATGATGCCACTGCAGATCGAGCATCTGGTTGAAGTCGCAATCGTAGACCTCGCCTTGCCACCCGACGTTGAGGGTGTTCCGACACATAAGGCCCTCGACTGTGGCCGGATTGAACGCATTCGCCAGCAGACTCATGTATTCCTCATATTCCCCCTGCCGTTTTAAGTAGGAGGCAAAGCGGGCGATCGGCATATTGACAAGGGTATAGAGCCGGTTGAACACGATGCCGAAGTGCTTCTTCAGTTCGACTTGATAGTCATGCTCGAGCTCTTCCTGCGACCCGGGTAACGAGGCCCCTACCGGATTGTAAACCAGGTGAAGGGGCAATTCAGGATCATACCCATAGCCATGATCATTCAAAATCCGGAGGGCTCGAATGCTATTATCGAAGACCCCCTCGCCTCGCTGGGCATCAACATTATCAGGCGAGTAGCATGGCATCGAGGCGATGACCTCGACTCGATGCCGTGCCAAGAGCTCGGGCAGGTCGGTGTATCCCGGCTCCAAGAGGATCGTTAGATTACAACGATCGATAATATGCCGTTCCGGGCTAATCTCCTTCGCTCCTTCGATGAGGTAGCGAAAGTCCGGGATCATTTCCGGCGCACCACCGGTGATATCAAGCGTTGGAATCTTCGACCGGGCAAACCATTGTAAGATTTGCTCCACCGTCTGCCGGGCCATGATTTCCTTCCGCTTGGGACTGGCATTCACGTGGCAATGGACACACGCCAGGTTGCAAAGCTTGCCGACATTAATCTGCAAGCTCTCGGTCTTTTCCCGACGCATCCGTTTTCCGTAGCGTTGCAGTGTCTCCTCAAACCGATTCATCAAGTGCATCCTCCCTCATTACAGCATGAACTGGCGTCGGTGGTCTCTGAGTAGCTCTCCCCTTTTGTCTCTCTGGGATCCCGTCGCTCGGTCCGGGTGCAATCAAATGGTCGCACGTCCCCTTCAGGAACAGGATTCAACGGCTCGACCCATTCAAAGTCATTGCTATACGGTGCCTGCTGAAAGAGCTTAAAGGTCTTTTCACACACGGCATGCCTTCTTCCCCGCTCGAAGCGATGGCCGTCGTCATCAAGGACTGCCTTGTATGGCCCCTTATAGATCAACGCTTGGTTTTTCTCGTAGCACGGCCCTTCTTTGCCTTTGAACGCTTCAACTGTGATACTGCGGAATTGGATCCCGTTAACGGTCTGCCAAGGCTCTTCGCTGAAGTCCCGGATCGTGAGCCCATGAAACCCGGCGTCCTCAAACGCCTTAAGGAACCCTTCTTCGGTAAAAGCCCCGGAGATACAGCCGCTCCAAAGCTCCGGATCGCTCTGCATTTCCGGCGGCACCGCCTCATCCGAGACGATGTCCGAAATCACGGCCCGACCACCCCTTCGCAGCACCCGGTAAATCTCATGAAACAGCCCCTGCTTTAAGTGGTTCTCGACCAAATTCAGGACACAATTGGAGACGACGACATCGACAGAGCTTGCCGCCACCAATGGCTCTTCTTCCCGAAGCCTTTGAACGAGGCTTTCGGTTTCCAGGAAACCGTTCACGTCCCGCACAGGCCGGTGCTGTAATTCCCGGTCCAATCGATTCAAATCAAGGGCCAAGTCCTGAAGTCGACCCTTTCGAAATTCCACGTTCGAATACCCGAGCCGCTCCGCCACGATCGGCGCGTTTCTGTTAGCCACTTCCAGCATTTCATCGGTCATATCGACTCCGATGACGCGTCCGTTGCTGCCAACCCGCTGCGCCGCGATGAAGCAAATCTTGCCGGCACCGCTTCCGAGATCGAGCACGGTTTCTCCCGAGCTCAAGTAGTCGCTTGGATCGCCACAACCATAGTCCTTTTCCAGCACCTCCTGCGGGATGACCTCAAGCATCGATTGGTCATATTCCACCGGACAACAGAGCGCGGCCTCCTGCGCTTGCGCGGCCGCGGCGTATCGCTTTTTGACTGCCTCTTCCTGAATTACTCTCTCCATAAATTGCAACCTACTATTCCCATCCGACTTCGCTAAAGAAAGCGCTCCATAATCGCTTGATCCGCTTTACTGGCCGCCAAGTAAACGGTTTGGCCTTCTTTCCAACGGACCGTGGTCCAGCCGGCGTTCGAAGCCACCAAGGGACTTTCTTCAAGTCGCTTGTCGACCAGATCGTCACTCTCCATCATGAAGAGGTGGACAACTCGATCTTCCTCCACAACAAAGCAGAGCAGGACCACGGGATGTCCCTTCCACTTCCAACGTCGACACCCTAATCCCTCGGCATCCCCAAGCGAAGCTGGAACGGCACTATCCGGTGTGACCCCGTTCGTCTCGAGCCAAGTCTCAACCTCCTGAATCGATTCGCTCTCCGATTCGGTCCGATAATCAAGGCTAAACCCGGTGGACAACGCCTCAATCATGGCGCTTTTCCAGGCAGTCGATGTCAACGACCCCGCACCACTGAGCCACCAACCAGCGCCGCCCCCCAAAAGAAGAAGAATGCCGGCGGCCCACGCAACGAGCTTCTTTCTTGGGCGTAACCCGCGGGACGGGGTCACTCGATGGCCTGCCAGGATCTCGGACTTTAACTCTTTAGGCGGCTTCACCTCGGTTAATTTAGCTCGTATGAGCTTGTCAAATTCTTGTTCACGCTCGTACCACTCGGCCAGCTCCGGATCCCGCTCAAGCATGGCCAAGGCCTCGGCAAATTGCGGATCATCGGCATCGGATGTCCCGGGACGGTAAGCTTGAAGTATGAATTTTGCTTCCTCTCTATTCATGACTGACGGATGAATTCGGCCTGGAAAAATTGACGGAGACGACTTTTCGTTGACTATCGGCGGTGCTTTCCTTGCTGATTAATCCCCTCAATTGGGCTTTGCCGCGCGATAATCGTGACATCACCGTACCGGCCGGGATGTCGAGAGCCTCCGCTATCTCAGCATAGGAGTGCTGTTTCAAATAAAACAAGACCAAGGGCGCTCGGTAAATTTCATCAACCTGTTCCAACAAGTTGACGATCATATTGCCGTCGAGTGTGTCAACCTGCTGCGGCGCGATTGACGGAAGCTCCGGGGTAACCGCATCGACTTCATAATGCGGAAATCGCGATTCGCGCCGCTTGGAACCCAGGAATTCCCGATACAACGTCGTAAACAGCCAGCTCTTGACCTTTGACTTATCCCGCAATTGGTGCCCTTTTGTGGCCCAAAGGTAAAACGTCTGCTGGGTCAGGTCGCTTGCCTCGGCTTCCTTGTGGGTGAGCGAGAGTGCAAATCGGAACAATCCCTCGTAGTAGTTCTCGACAAGCACCTGAAAGTCGTTGTCATGGTCATTCATGCGGTCCATCAAGCTTGCGTTATTTTTCGACTTTTAGTGACAGCATCGGCCCCCAAGTTGACTGCCGAAACGCTCGGATAGAATAGCGTTTACTTTGGCCCTGGGAGTTGCCTCGCCTTTGGCTTATATCCGACATTTATGGGCTCCAGACTTCGGTTTCCGGATAAAAGGCTTGCCATGCAAACCAATAAGCCTCGACATAAGCAACCGGCTCCTTATTGATCGCATGCCTTACTTGAGGGTGCTTGGCTTCCGGGTCGTAGCGAATCTCAAGAGGCACTCCCCCGACCTTGTCTTGAACCCACCCCGTTGCCTGTAAGCGCTTCACCGGATAGGCCTTTGCCGTACCCTCCTGGATCACGCCGACGACCTTCGTCTTGGGCAACAGATCCTTCCGGTTAGCCTTAAAAATCGCGTTCCGCTCATAAGGGAAATAGGTCTTTTGACTCGTTTCGTATCCCGGGTAAAGCTCTCTTCCGTAATCCCGATTGTAGCCGGTCGCGGTCGAGAGGACCTTCCCCTCAGGGTGGGCCGCCTGCCACTTGTCCCAAGTCAAGTGCTCACTCGGAAGCCACTTCAGGTCGGTTCCCACCAACGGCCCGGACACCGCTTTCATTGCCAATTGCGACCAAAGGCTCTCGGTTTTTCGATCATACATCAGGACATCGCTGTTGTACAGCAGCCCTGACACCCCAAATTCCACGGGATCGCCTTGGATTCTTCGATCAAAAACCATCGCGGTGCCGCACAGCGGACAATAGGTTACAGCGAATGCGTGGTCCCCGATCGCATCGTTTACGATCTCGTGATGGGCCAAAATCCGCAAGGGGTATGCCCGCGTCCGGTTATCGATTGTGACACTGACCACCCGGTCATCTTCCTTGAGATAGCCCGCCTTTTCAGGGTCAATAAATTTCGGTGCATCGATCGAGGGGATACCGTCACGGGGAGGTCCGCCACTGAGGATCTCGGACTTGGGAATGGTGGCATTCGAAATATCGAAACCGTTGGGCCGGGAAGCGCTACTCGCTCCGGAGATCCCTCTTCGTCCCCCGTCGCCCTGGCCGGCCACTCCCATCCCAATCAGCCCAAGCGCCATCACGGCGATCGGCAACAAGATTGTTGAAGGCCAATGATCTTTTATCAGCTCTCTCATAAAGCGCCTATTCTTATCGCGAATCGTATCCTATCCAACTAATCCGAGGCGTTTGAGAGGGCGCGTATTCCCGACAAAAGGTGGCTGAGTGCCGGAGTGCCGGAGTGCCGGAGTGCCGGAGTGCCGGAGTGCCGGAGTGAAGTGGGACGCCGGGGACGGCGTCCCTATCAGGGAACCGCCCTCCCTGATAGGGACCTCGTCCTCGAGGTCCCATATTTCTCTTTCTTCGGACGCTGCCAAAGAATTGAAGCGTTCATGTTCGTTCCCATTTCTCCAGCGAAATACCAGCTTGCTCGAGGATTCGGCTTGTGAGCGACCAACCAATATCGGTGTGATGAGGATTAGGAATGGGAATAGTACGCTCTCCCTTTCGCATAAAAGAATCGCCGGTTCTCCATCAATTCGTAATGCGCTCGATGCATTGCAGCGTTTATGTATTCGGTTAACATGATGGGTCCCGTTAGGAACAATAACTTACTTGTCAGGCGGAAAATTAGCAACATGTCCTTGGTTGCTTCGCGCCTTGGACCCGTTGCGTGAAGGGCGGAGCAGAGTCACTCACGACTGCTGCTTTGAAGAAACGCGTGCCAATCGTCAGCGGTATCGACATCGGAGAGAGGCCGGAGCAATGAATACCGGAGGCCGAGCCGTTCAGCGACGTGCCGCGTCTGGGACAAGACGGTCTCGGTACCCCACCGGATTCCCTGAAACAGTTCCGGCACCAATTGACGCAGGCCGATCAGCCAATATCCCCCATCCAAGGAAGGCCCCAGCACCAAATCGTTGCTTCGGAGCCGTTCCCAAGCATCGGCAATATCCGTCTGCGTCAGGTAAGGGCAATCCGAGCCGATAACCACCACTCTTGATGCCCCACCCGCAAAGGCCTCGGAAAACGCACGCAACAAGCGGGCCCCAAGGTCCCCGCTCCCTTGGGGCTTTGCCCGCCATGACGGCCTCAGCCATGGCTTCAGCTCATTCTCTCCTTCCTCCGGCGTGAACCGAAGCTCGACCTCCTCGAAGTGCCGGACAGT
This sequence comes from Verrucomicrobiota bacterium, assembly GCA_018610125.1. Taxonomy (GTDB): domain Bacteria; phylum Verrucomicrobiota; class Verrucomicrobiia; order Limisphaerales; family JAHEOI01; genus JAHEOI01. The sequence goes on along the minus strand of JAHEOI010000192.1, from coordinate 12,129 downwards.
CCGCAACACCGTTTCGAGAACGCAACGGTAAGCGTCCAGTGCCGCGGCATCGCCAATGCGCTTAGCCAACCGCGTTTTAACTTGCCCGAGACGCGGGACCTTTAAGAAAAGGATCAACCTGACATGCTCAGTCATGGGGTCAAAATTGGTCCTCTTTGTGCTTGAAGAGGACATTAAACGTCGTCAGTGACCCGTATGACCGAGTAATGTACTGCTGCAGATCCACTTTTTCGGCATCCTCCAACTTCGAATGATTGTTGAGCTTCTGCTCCAAGACCCGGAGGTTGTTCCGCACCAGCACGATCTTATGGAAAAAGGTTTCGAGCGGGAGCTCTTTCTTTTGCTGGGACGCGTCTCGGGGCTCCAAGACCAGTCTTCCTTGATGCCAACGCCTTGCGAGATCCTCCGGCTCGGATTCCGGCTTTTCGAGGCCGAGCTTATGGATAACGGCATCGACCGTCTGACCGATCAACTGCTCAAGCGGCATCTTCAAGCCGGACAGATCGGCTTGCGGGTGGTCCGGCCTGATCTCGCTCATTTCAGGGTCAATCGTCCGTTTCCCGTCATCAAAATGGACCTCGGCACTCTTTTCCGAGATCCCCTTCACTACCCCGACACCATACTGGGGGTGCCGAACGGTCATCCCGATATGTAATTGCTCAACTTTCATAGTATGCGGTCGATATCGCGTGGTTCAATCTCATCCCAGCAAGCTCTCGGCATGCCTTCGCGCGGCCTTGCTTTGCCCTCCCAACATTCGCGCAAGCTCCTCGACCCGGGCTTGGTGGTCAAGCTTGCGGATCTCCGACACGGTTCGATTGTCGCGCGTCTCTTTCGTCACCGTGTAATGCGTGGCCGAGCAGGCAGCGACAGGAGCCAGATGGGTAATGCACAAGGTTTGGCGCTGCTCCCCGATTTGGCGAATCTTCTTTCCGACAGCCGCGGCGGTCTCACCCCCGACATTGGCGTCCACCTCGTCAAAGACCAGCAAAGGGACCCGATCCTCGGCCGCCAAGACAGTTTTCAACGCCAGCATCACGCGCGCCATTTCACCGGAGGAAGCGATCGCGCGCAACGGACGCGGCGTCTCCCCGGGATTGGGAGCAAACAAGAATTCGATTCGGTCCAGCCCTGAAGTCCCAAGCTGCTGCCGGTTCTCAGGCAGCGCTTCGACGTTTTTGATATCGATCTCGAAGTGACTTTGCCGGAATCCAAGCTCATTGAGGTGGCCGGTCACGGCCTGACAAAGCTTCGGAATCACCTCCTGTCGCTTCTCGGACAATCTCTTGCCGACTTCCCACAAACGGTGATCAAGCTTTTCAAGCTCGGTGTTGATCCGGTTGAGCTCAACGTCACGCTGCTCCAACTGCTCAAGCTTCTTCCGGGCTTGTTGACCAAACGCAAGGATGTCCGGGATCGTTTGGCCATATTTCCGCTTCAGCGTCTGGATCAGATGCCACCGCTGTTCCAATTCTTCAAGTCGGGCCGGATCCAGCTCGATCTTTTCCTGGTAATCTGAAAGCTCACCTTGAAGCTCATTGAGCACCCGGGCCGCTTCCTCTTGCAACTGCACCAGTGATTGCGCGTTCCGATCGAGCCTTTCCAGCTCCCGAAGCGTCTTCCCGAGGTTTCCAACCCGGGAAATAATCGGCTCCTCGCCTTCACTCAATGCCCCTAGCGCCGACTGGGAAAGCTCGGCCAGCTTGGCAGCATTGCTCACCCGTTGGTAATCCTCCTCCAGTTGGCCCTCTTCCTCCGCCTCTAATTGCGCCTCCTCAATCTCTCGGACCTGGTAACGTAGCAAATCCAATTGCTGGGCATACTGCTGCTCGTCTACCACCAGCTCGGCCTTTTCGGATTCCAAGGCCTGCCGCTGCTGTACCAGTCCGGCAAAGTCTTGTCGCTCTTGCTCAAGCCCCCCGTAAGCATCCAAAATCGCAAGCTGACGCCCGGTCTGAAGCAGCGATTGATGGTCATGGGGCCCGTGGATATCCACAAGCCAGTCCCCCAGTTTGCTGAGTGCATTGAGCGTAGCGGGAGTCCCATTGATAAATTGCCGGTTGGTTCCGCTCGATTTGACAGTCCGCTTCAAAAGCAACTGCTGCTCCTCGCATGGCTCCAGCCCATTCTCGTCCAGATAATCGTCAAGCGGCACCGAGAGATTTCGGGCATCGAAGACGGCTTCGACCGAGCAAGCCTCGCTTCCCTCGCGAATCAAGGTTCGGTCCGCTCGCTCCCCAAGGACGAGATTTAAAGCCCCGATCAATATCGACTTGCCGGCGCCGGTTTCGCCGGTGATTGCGTTGAATCCCGGCTCCAACTCCAGGGTTAGATCCTCCACCAAGGCGAGATTCTTGATCCGCAACGTGGTTAGCATGGAATCATTTCAATCGTGCTGAATTTGTGCGCTATGTTAGCTTTGCAAGACGATTGTAAAACTTTTTGTATGGCATTTGAACTGATTTTCTTGGGATCGGGCACTTCGCAAGGAGTGCCCGTGATTGCCCACGATTATAAGCCCGAATTCCTGAATAACCCAAAGAATCATCGAGGTCGGCCTTCGATTTTCGTACGCACCGACCAAGTCCAAATCGTCGTTGACACGCCGCCGGAGTTTCGCCTTCAGATGCTCCGGGAGAACATTCGATGGCTGGATGCGGTCTTGGTGACTCATTGTCATGCCGATCATATCATGGGCATGGATGACTGCCGACGGTTTTGCGACCTTCGAGACGGTCCCTTGCCCATTTACGCGAGCAAAACGACGCTGGCGGGGCTTCGCCGGGTCTTTTTCTATGCCTTTCAGGATGAGCCATTGCCCAGGGGCTACTTCCGTCCGGAGCCTTACGAGCTTGACGATGTTCTGACGCTGGGTGACCTGGAGATTCATTCCTTTCCGCTCCCCCACGGCAGCTTGGGATCAACCGGGTTCCTCTTTGTCCAAGGCAACCAAAAACGGCTTGCTTACCTCAGTGACTGCAAGGAAGTTCCCCCGGGTGTGCTGGAAGCAATCAAGGGGAGCCAGGTCGCAGTCCTCGATGCGCTGCGACGCGATCCTCATCCGACCCATATGTCCTACGACGAAGCCTTGACGGCCGCTCGCCGAATCGGCGCAGACCAAACGTATTTCACGCATCTGACCCACTACTATGATCACGACGTTGACAATTCGGAACTGCCGTCCGGCGTGGCGCTGGCCTACGACGGGCTAAGAGTGACGCTATGATGAGACCTTGCCCGTCGATTCACACGCTGTCCCTCCTTTTATTACTCGTTGTTTTTGGCAGTGCCACACTCGCCGCAAACGATTCCGAATCGCACCACGCAAAAGGCCGCGGCGACGAGGTAGCGGTGCTTTACAATTCGGCGCTGCCGGAGTCCTATCAGGTCGCACAATATTATGCGGCGCAACGCCGGGTCCCTTCCAATCAAGTCTTTGGCTTGGAGCTCCCCACGGAGGAAAGCATCGCGCGCAAGGCATTCGAGTCAAAGCTCGCGCGTCCCCTGGTCGATACCCTTTCCAATCGCGACCTAATCACCCTCGGCAGTCCCGCCAAGTCCGAGGATTCCAAGTCCCAGACGTCACAACCGGCTTCGCCGGCACGCGCCTGGACCCAATCGAGCATCCGTTATCTGGTCCTATGTTTTGGAGTGCCGACCAAGATCCGAGAAAGCAGCGAGGTCTCCGACAATGAGGATGTCCAAGATTTGGCGCCGGCTCTCCAAAGGAACGAGGCCGCCGTCGATAGTGAGCTTGCGGCGCTTCCATTGAGGGCCAAAGCCGGCCGCTTGACGGGACCGTTGAACAATCCCGCCTACGGCAAGACAAACCGAGCGGAAATCCATCCCACCCGCGGCTCCCTGATGGTTGCCCGTCTCGATGGACCGAGCTCAAAGATTGCCCAAGGATTGGTTGATAAGGCGATGACAGCCGAGAAGCAGGGGCTCTGGGGGCGGGCCTATTTCGATGCTCGGGACGCCAAAGAAAAGAATTACGCCCGCGGCGATCGATGGATCCGGAACGCGGCCCGAGTCTGTCGCCAAGTCGGATTCGAGACCACGCTCAATCAAGCGGAGTCGACATTCCCGAACTCTTTCCCGATGAGTCACATCGCGCTGTATGCCGGATGGTACGATCATCAGGTTTCCGGGCCGTTCACACGACCCAATATTGAATTCATGCCGGGGGCGGTCGCCTATCACTTGCACTCCTTTAGCGCCAAGGTGGTCCGGACGGAAAAGCGCCATTGGGTCGGCCCTCTTATGGCCAAAGGCGCCACCGCAACCTTGGGACACGTTTATGAGCCCTATCTTGAGCTAACCCCGAACATTAGAATCCTGATTCATCGCTTTCTGGCCGGCTTTAGCTTCGGAGAAGCAGCCCATGCCGCCCAGAACGTCGTGTCATGGCAAACAACCGTCGTGGGCGACCCCCTATATCGGCCATTTTCAATGAGTCTCGCGGCGCGACATCGCCAATTGGCCCATTCCAACGATCCTGTCATCGAATGGTCCTACCTGATGCATATCAATCGCCTGCTTGCCCGAGGCGTCGCTCCCGCCAAGCTAATCGACCAGTTGAAAACGGCCCCGGCGTTGCATGCCGCCGCTTCCAAAAGCGCCGTGCTGCAGGAGAAGCTGGGCACGCTTTTCCAATCTCAAGCAAGCCCGGTCAAAGCCGCCAAAGCATTCGACCGCGCTTTAAAGCAAGACCCTTCTCGAAATCAGAAGATTCGCCTCCTCAAATCGGCTGCCGAGCTCTGGCGCGAAACCGATCACCCCAAGAAGGCGTTCGCCCGTTACAGGGAGGTATTACGAGCGTTTCCGGAATACCCCGGACGGCCGGCGATTCTCGAAAATCTCGAACCATTGAGCAAGGAGCTGAGCCGAACGAACGCCCTTGATTCCCTGCGGTGACGGCCCCGTTAAGAACAGCAGAACCGATCGGATGAAGAAATCCCTTGACGCCCCCTTCCAATTACGCCTGCACTGTGTGAAACTGATATTCAAATGAGGTCCGCAGCCCCTCAACGACGAACCGACAACAGTCCATACCCATCGGATCGGCAAGCCGCCCCAGCGAAGGGCGCCGGAGGCCGATCGCCCAGCTATGCCTCACGCTTATCTCCGCTTTTCCGCCATCTTGATCTCATTCATGCTCGTGCTCTTGGCCGCCTGCCAAACGACCGAGAAGCAGCAACAATCGGATCAACGCCCCGCCGGCCAATCCGAGGAATCCACCGAGTACGATCCGGAATACGAAAAGGAACTGGAACGGATATTCTCCTTGGCCAGGGAGAAAGAATGGAGCCACGCCAAAAAACTGGCGACCAAGCTGCACTCCCAGGCCCCGGACAATCCGCGCGTGACCCGCGTCTATAATTGGATCCGTCAGGAAGCCGAAAAACGCCGCGCAAAAGCGGTCGAAGACGAAATCCGAGATATCAGCTCCCAAGGATCGGTTTTCAACCCAACGGTTAAGAGCCTATTGACCGAAAGCAAGAATCGTGGCTTGCCCCCTAAGCGAAAGCTGCGTGAGGCGATCGGCGAGATCGAGGACACGCCGTATGTGCCGGAGTCATACGGCAAGACGGTCCAAAGGGAGGATCCGGTCTACTCCCTCGATGAAGCCCCCGACCACATGGATCAGGTGCTCGATAAGAAAATTACGATCCACCTCGATAACACCCCATTGGAGCGGATTATTTTCGACATCGGCAACGCTGAGGGGATCAATTTCGTGGCCGACCGATCGATCGAGGCCTTTCAACAAAAGCTTTCAGTAAACATGGAATCGGTGCCGCTTCGAGAATTCCTGGAATATGTCTCACGAAACCTGGGGATTCGGTTTCAGATCGGGAAAGAGCTGATTTGGATTGTGGCGGGGGATGATGAATCAGCCACACTGCAGAAAGTTCGCTTCTATCAGCTCACGCACGGACTTATCCGCCAAGCCGGCTTCGGCCAAGAGTCCAAGAAGGTCACCACCACTACCCAAAAGAATAAGAACACCGTCACCCGCGTGGAGGAAACCGAGTACGATATGTTTGTTCAGGATGGCGCGTCCCAGAATCCTTATATCACTCGCGCCCTCGACGAGTTCTTCGACGGCGATTACCTGCTCGATTATGAACGGAACTTGATTATGGCCAAAGGGACCCATGAGCAGCTCGAGGTGCTCGAACGGATCATTGATCACTTTGATCGCCCGGTTCAACAGGTCTTAATCGAAGCACGATTTGTCACCGTCTCGAAGCCGGCCTTCCTTGAGCTTGGCGCCATTTGGGAAACCGGGCGCGGGCTCCTTCCGGCGCAACGGTCGCCGCAAGACTTCACCGGGCTCGGCTCGGACATTGGTGTGACCTCCAGCTTGGGCCTGCAGGAAACCTTCACGAATGTGCTCGGACGCGCCAACCTCAGTGCGACATTGAAAGCACTGGAACAGAGCGGCGAAAGCCGCACGCTAAGCGCTCCCCGGATCACCCTGGTCAATAATCTCCCGGCCCGGATCAGTGACGGCAAAATTCAATACTACTACGAGGAATACACCGTCCAACAAGAAGTCACCGATCGCGGTGCGACCTCATCCTTGGTTCCCCAAGGAAAACCCCAGAAAATCACGTCGGGGGCTTCATTGGATGTCTTGGCAAGCATCGGCGGCGATGGGAAAACCATTATGCTCGCCCTGCATCCGGAAGTCAACTCCGACGTCGAGCTGGTTAATTTCGCCACGGTCACCGATTTCAACTCGGCAGGTGAGGTCATCAGCACATTCGACATCAAGCTGCCGGAGTCGCGGACTCAGTCCTTGGAAACCCGAGTGAAGATCAAGTCCGGGCAGACCGTGGTGCTGGGCGGCGTCCTGGAACGGAACCAGACGACTTTTGTGGAATCGGTGCCGATCCTTGGGAATATACCGATCATCGGGCCCGCCTTCCGAAAACGGACGGAGGTCGACAAGCCGAGATACTTGCTGATCTTTGTGACGGCATCGATTGTTTCCCCGTCGGGAGAATTCGTTTTGTATGACAACAAAGGATCGGCCGACTATGATAGCGGGACAACGAGCTATGGGCGCCGGCCCAGCGAGGGAGCGAGATCGCCCCCCAAATCCGGCTCGAGACCGACAACACCGAAGTCAAACCGGAACAAAGCCCCGTCTGAGGAGTCGGGGGGTGGCTCAAATTCGAATCAATCGAGTGAGAATTAAAGGAAAGTCATCCCTCCCTTCCGTCGTGCCCGAAGATTTCACGCCATGAGCCGGCTCAAAAATCGATTCATTCAAGCTCGGCGGCTAATCCTGGACCTTGGGGCGAGTCACATCAAACTGCTGTTGTTGGCCGGCACGGCCTCACGGCCGAGGGTCATCGACTACCGCCTCATCGATTTCCATGAAGAGGGATTAATTTCATCGGATGAAGTCAATTACCAGCTTCGGCAGGTTTTGGATGAATATGGCGACGAGCCATTGACGCTTGTGGTGCCGGAGCATCTCACGGTGTCACGGATCGTTGATCTGCCCAAGCTTCCACGTAAGGCCGTGGCCGCGGCCATTGCAAACGAGACGTTCAATTTGGCCGGCTTGGGCGAAAGCTCTATTGTCTACGACTATAGTGCGATCCAACCTCAAGGCAGCTATCGGCACCCCTATTGGGTTACATTGGCCCAAGAAAACGAAATCCTGGGCCAGGTGCGACGCATCGGCTCGGCCGAGGAAAACCTTGTCCGGGTCGTGCCCCCCTCGAATGCCTTAATGAGCACCTTTTTCGACCAGCAGGCCGATATCGAGCAGGCGGTCTTGGTCGACATTGGCGCCACCAATTCGGTCGTGGTGATCATCGAAGGAGGTCAAGGCATCCACTCGGTAAGCTTCCCGATCGGTGCCGAACGCTTCACCGAAGCCATTGCGACGGAGCAAGGGCTTTCCTTCGAGGAAGCCGAGTCGATAAAGCGCTCTCAGCATCCGTTTCAAAGACTCGACGAATTCCCGGGACTGGTCAGGGCCGTTGACTACTGGCTCTACGAGCTGGAACGACTTCTCACCGACTGGTTCGCGCCAATACCTCAGGAACGCCTCGCCTTCCCGACGCTTAAGGTCTTGCTCTCCGGGGGCGAGCTGGTACAGCCAGGCTTATTACCCTACTTGAGGGAAAAATCGGTCTTGGATTTCCAGCCATGGCAGGTGCCGAGCGATGCCCCGAGCTCGTTTCCGATCAGCCGCTACGCAGTCGCTTACGGCGCGGGGATTTCGAGTCTCAAGCAACTGCCGCAGTGCATTTCCTTACTTCCTCCATACCTTAAGAGGACACAGGAGAAAGCAAAGCGTGTGATGCTTATGAATTGGGCGGCTCTGCTCTCATTCATCCTCGGAATCGGCGTTTTGATCTATGCGACCTCTCAAAAACGTCAACTCGTCGCCGAAAAGGAAGCACTCCTGAAAGAAACAAAATCGGCACTGCAAGAGATCCGCAAGATCGACGAGCTCTATCGCCAAAAAGAACTGGAACACGCGAAAATTTCCCCCCTCATCAATGCGCAACAAGAGACTGCCAACACACTCAAAATGATCCCGTTGCTGCAAGCGATACGCAAGCAATTTGATGTCTGGTTCCTACTCTTTGCCGATAAACGAAGCTATTTTCAAGGCACCACCTTTCCTTCCGGGCTTAACCCGACGAACCAATCGCTGGTAGCCCGGACCAATCGCCTAAACAAGGCCTCGAGCCGGCAACAAGGCTTTATCACGGAGGTTGCTATCCCGGGCGAGGCCAAGAGCTCACTTGAGACGCGGGGCGCCATTGTCTCGGCACTGCAAGAAAAGGAGTTGTTCCAAAACGTTGACGCATTGCCCGCAGAACAGCGGATCACAAATTGGCTCGACAAAAACTTTGTCCTTTCCGAGCGCACCTACACACTGCAATTGCAGATCGATAACACGAGCACGCCGGCCCCGAAGCCTCTCGACGCAACAGCGATCCCAACCGGCGAGGACGAGGCCGAAAGCGACGACGACCAGGCCAATCCGACGTCGAAAATGGATAATGCGACCGATTAGTGAGACATTGCCTCGGCTCCATCAACGCGTGGGGCTCGTCCGAAACGAATACCATGGTGTTTCAAAAGAAGCTTTTACGCTGGCATTTGATTGCCCTCGCAGCAGGGCTCGTTTTCATTGCCCTTTACTTTCTTCTATTTCAGCCTCTTGCCAAACGATCGCATCGGCTCGACCGCGAACTACAGAATGCCTGGACGGAGCTTCAGCACGTCAATGCGGCCCATGGCCAAACGATCGGAATGGATGTCGCCGCCATCAATGCCAGTTTCACCACGGCAACCAAGGAGGTTCACAATTTCTTGGAGACGACCGAATGGTTGAGAGAGCGGTTCGAGCTCGAGCCGGAATTCCGGCAACCTCTCCGGGGCAACTTTCAACTGGCAACCTTTGAAGAAAAGCGGTTTCAATTGATCGGCGAAGTCAACGAGATGGCCCGTAAGCACGAGGTCGAGCTGGCGTTTTCAAGGGCCAAAGGGTTTCCGGTCTATTCGGCCGCCGTCGAAAAGCCCCCTCTCTTATGGGGACAGCTTGCATTGGTTCATGACCTCCTGACCCTCGCCATTGCCAATGAATTACAAACCATCCAAGAAGTGAACCTTTTATCCATACGTGCGCGAGGCTCGGCAGGAGGCAAGCGAATCGACTGGCATGAAATCCCGATCCACCTCAAGCTCATCGGCGCAATGGATCGAATTCAACGGTTCCTAATCAGCCTTCCCTTGAGCACTGTGGAGATCCGGCAAAGAGGATTTCCCAGCCCGAAGTCCCAAAAGCCACCGCTCTTCATCGAGCGCATCGTCATGAAGCGGGGATCCGAAGCGCCGGAACAAATCCATATTGAGCTCGTTGTTAATGGGTTCATAGCGACTTAGATTTGGCTCGAATGTTGCCTAACCTGGAAAAATTGAGAATCTCCTGTATCGTCATGCTTCTTATCGGGATCGGCATCGCGATATTGGTCATTCGCAGCTTGAGTGGCTCAGCACCGCAACCACCCCGGTTAAGCAGTTCGTCCTCTCAACCGGATTCACCTCCCCAAATTAGCGCGAATGAAATTCGAAGGATCTTCTCGGCACCTCCATCCAATACGATCACGATGGCACGCAAGGAAGCCAACCCCTTTTACACCGAGCACTACGTGCCCCCTCCCGAGCCCGCTCCCCAAGCTGAGCCGCAGCCAAAACCACCTCCGAGCCCGGAGCCCACGACAGAGACCATTGAGCTCACATACAGGGGATTCTTCGAAACCCCAAAAGGGAACCGGAATGCCTATGTGCTGGTCGGCGACGAGCTCAAGACGGTGGTCGTCGGCTCAACTCTGATTGGGGCCTGGGAGGTCAGAACGATCGAAGCCCAAAAAATGATCTTAACCTCCCCCGCCCCGGATGATCGCGAAATGGATGACCGTCAAGCTCGTGACTCGTTGGAGATCCCATTCAATCAAACAAAAACGATTGAGATCCCGAAATCATCCTGATGAACGACCCCGCCAAGTCCACCACCTCCATCGGCAACCTCCTGCTCGAGCAAGGCAAGCTGACGGAAAAGCAACTGCAATTGGCTCAACGCCGTCAAGAGCGTCTCCACGTCCCGCTGCACCGCGCGATCGTCGAGCTCAATTACGCTTCCGAAGAGGATACCTATCGCGCGCTGGCGAGGTTGAAAAATCTCGATTTCGTTGAGTGTAGCCAGCTTCAGTTCGACCAAGCGACACTACAGCTCGCTCCGGCCAAGCTGGTCTTTCATTATCGGTTTATCCCGCTCGCCGAAAGCCATGGCCAGCTCACGTTGGCTTTCAGCGAGCCGCCGGCCTTAAGTGACCAAGGGAACTTGCGCCTCTTATTGGGCAAACGCTTGAAGCTCGTCCTCACGACACCAAGCTGCATCGATTCGGTCATCAAGCATCATTTCGGACTCGGCGCCGAGACCATCCAAAAAATTCAAGAGGACTCCTCCCTCACCGAAATCGACCAAGAAACCGTATTCGACGTATCGGACGCCGGGGGGCGATCGGAAATTCATGCCTCGATCTCGGATTTTGTCGATCAGCTCCTGGCTGAAGCCCTGCGTCAGGACGCGACCGATATCCATTTGGAGCCGGGCCAAAATGACGTCCGATTGCGGTATCGTATCGATGGGATTCTTCAGCGTGTGCCCGTCCCGCAAGGGCTTCGTCAGCTATATGGGGCAATCGTGTCCCGTTTTAAAATCATGGCCGGTCTCGATATTGCTGAAAAGCGCGTTCCCCAAGACGGACGGATCAGCATGAAGACCAAGGGCTTGGAATATGACTTAAGGGTTTCGACGCTCCCAACGTCATTCGGTGAAGGGATTTGCTTACGCATGCTTGGTCGACAGAGTCTGTTTCTGGATCTTGCTCAGCTCGGCCTCGAGCCGCAACAGGAGGAAACTCTCTCTCAATTGACGCAGCTACCCGGAGGCCTGGTGCTCATCACCGGGCCGACCGGCAGCGGCAAGACCACCACCCTCTATGCCGCACTTGCGCAGGCCAACGACGAAGGTCGCAAAATCATCACGATCGAGGATCCCGTCGAATATCAGCTCGAAGGTGTGTCGCAGATCCAAGCCCGGGACGAGGTCGGGTTGACATTCTCCACCGGCTTGCGCTCGGTCCTGCGCCACGATCCCGATGTCATCTTAATCGGCGAGATCCGGGATCCCGAAACGGCCGAGATCGCTATTCGCGCCGCTCAGACGGGACACCTTGTCTTTTCGACACTCCACACCAACGACAGTGTAAGCGCGGTCATTCGCCTCCTCGAAATGGATATCGACCCCTTCCTCATCAGCTCTTCGCTCGTGGCCAGCCTCGCCCAACGGCTCGCCCAGCGAATCTGTCTCCACTGCCGCGCTCCCCAATCGGAGATCCCCGAAGAGGTCCGTCCGGAAATGGCCGACGCGCTCAATCTCCCTGAAGAGTCGCTGCAAGCCTTTGTCGGCAAAGGCTGCGTCGAATGCGGCCAACGCGGTTACCGCGGGCGCGTCGGGCTTTACGAGCTCTTCATCCTCAACGATGAGATCGCCGATTATCTGAGTCCCAACCTGAAGGCGGG
>JAHEOI010000191.1 GCA_018610125.1 Verrucomicrobiota bacterium | reverse complement strand
TGCAGCCCTCCAGTCAATCCATGAACGAGCTTGGACCCCGGTGCCGAATTGAGTCAAGATTCCGAATGCCTTCGCACAGGCGAAGGCGCGGACCGCAGCGGAGTGCGGTCCCTACCGCAACAGCGGTGGTAGGGTCGGCAGCACTGCCATTAAGTTAGCAGTGCGCGTGACCACCGCTCCACACGCGTCGCGACCTCCACTCCGATACTCCGATACTCCCCCACCGCTTCGACTTGACCAGGCTCGCAAGTTGACCTACCATTCGGTAAATAGCCGAATGGAACCCCACGGACAACAGACGCGCCGAGACATTCTGCAAGCGGCCTTGCACCTCTTTGCCAATAATGGATATGCCGGCACAGGCGTCCAAGATATCGCTGAGACCGCCAATGTCACGAAGCCATGCCTTTACTATCATTTTCGAAACAAAGCCGATCTTTTCACGGCATTGGTCGATTACGCCCATGATGAGCGGTATCGGTTGATGCAATCGGCCGCCAAGCGAGCCGATACAGTACCTGAACAGCTTGAGGAGATCCTGGCGGCGTTATTTTGCTTTTTGAACGAGCATACCGAGCTGATGCGATTGACCTTTTCGACCGCCTTTGCCGCTTCGGGCGAGGTTCCTCCGGAAGCCCAATCGATGGATAAATGTCGGCGAAACTTTGGTTTTATCCATGAACTTGTGAAAGAAGGATTGGCGGATGAAGAGCTTAATGCCGAGTTTGGGAGTGAGGAGCTGGCAATGGGGATTTACGGGCTGATGAACATTCACGCCATGGCGGAAGTGGTCATGCGCGGCGAACAGGCCCTTAATCGAGACACAGCGCGAAGAACAATTCAACTCTTCCTCAACGGGGCACGGAAGCAATGAGGCCTCGAACACTCCCCTTTCAATTGCGGTAATATTATCTTGTATGAACAATCGGTTCGAAACGGCTCCTATTCTCTGGGTCATCCTTGCCGTGGTGACCACCGGCGTTTTGGCCGGTTGCACCCAAAGCTCACAAGGAGGCCCAGGTGGTGCTCGGCCCACTCAGGTGGTCGCGATCGACGCTCGCTCGGAATCGGTCAAAGAGACAATTTCCCTGGTTGGAACCCTCCGGGCAAACGAGATCGTCGAAGTCAAATCGGAGAGGGAAGGCACGATCGAGACCATCCATTTTGAGGAAGGGGATCAGGTGCAACCCGGGCAAGTATTGATCCAGCTCGAGACGGCCAAGCTTAACGCTCGCCTCAACAATGCCAAGGCCGACTTTCGTTTAAGCGAGATCAGTTACCATCGAAACAAGGAGCTTTTCGAAGACGAATTGATCTCGAAGCAGGAATTCGACGAGGTCACTTCAACCTTTGATGCCAAAAAGGCGACCTTGGAGCTGATGAAACAGCAGTTGGACGATGCGACGATCAAGGCGCCGTTTGGAGGGCTTGTCGGCGAGCGCCACGTCAGTCCCGGCCAAGTCATTGCACCGAGCCAATCGCTGACAACATTGGTTGATCTCGATCCGATCAAACTGGAAGCGGGTGTGCCGGAGCGCTTTCTGGGTCAGCTCCAAATCGGGCAAACGATCAACGTCAAAGTGCCGGCCTATCCGGATCGGTCCTTTGAGGGCGAGGTCTATTTCATCTCCCCGGAGGTCGATCCCGACACCCGAAATGCCGTTGTCAAGGCAAGGATCCCCAATTCCGACCACCGTTTGAAACCGGGTATGTTCGGGAACGCCGGCCTGACCACAGAAATCCGCGAGTCCGCCGTTGTGATCCCCGAAGCGGCCATTCAAAGGGATGGCGAAGTGACCTCGGTCTTTGTAGTCAACAACGAAAACAAGGTGGAGAGCCGTCCAGTAGAAGTGGGCGTCCGAATGGAGGGACGCGTCGAGATACGGAAGGGACTCCAAGCCGGGGAGAAGGTCATCGTGGAAGGGATCCAGAAGGTTCGCCCGGGAGGTTCGGTGACATTCGCCCCCAAAGAGGAAGCCGAGCCCTACCTGAAGTGGCTTGATTCCGGCGACTCCTCTGCCACAAACTCCCCCTCCAGCTCAAAAACCTAATCGCCCACTGATTCGCCTCATGCTCTTATCCGACATCAGTATCAAGCGTCCTGTGCTCGCGTCGATGATGAGCCTCGCCCTCGTCGTCTTTGGCTTTGTCGGCCTGCAGCGCTTACCGGTTCGCGAACTACCGAATATCGACCCCCCCATCGTCAATGTCACCACCGTCTATCCGGGTGCCAACGCCCAAGTAGTGGAGACAGAGGTCACCGAGCGCCTTGAGGAACAGGTCAATGGGATCGAAGGGATCGAGAAGGTGACCAGTGAAAGTCGAGAACAGGTCAGCAACATCACGATCGAGTTCGATCTATCCCGAGATATCGACGTTGCGGCGCAGGATGTCAGGGACCGTGTATCGCGTGTCCGTGGGAGCCTCCCGGAAGAAGTCGAAGAGCCGATCGTTGCCAAGCAGGAAGCGGATGCCCGCCCGGTGATGTGGGCCGTTCTTAACAGCGAGCGGCATTCCACTCTGGAGCTGACCGACATCGCTGAAAATCAGCTTCAAGAAAGGCTTCAAACGGTTCAAGGAGTCTCGTCCGTCGTCATCGGTGGAAGCAAGCGCTTCGCCATGCGGCTATGGCTCGATTCCGAAAAGATGGCGGCGCATCAAGTTACTGTCCTCGATGTCGAGCAGGCGCTCAAGGAAAACAATGTCGAGCTGCCAAGCGGTCGAGTGGAGAACTGGCAGCGCGAGCTGACCATCCAAACCCGAGGTGAGCTCAAGACGCCCGAGGAGTTCAATCGGATGATCATTCGCACCAAGGGCGATACGCTCGTCCGCTTGGAAGACATCGGCGAGGCCCGCGTCGGCGTGGAAGACCTCCGAACGGTCGCCCGCTCCAACGGGCTCCCTGCGGTCGGTCTCGGTATTGTTCGCCAATCCACGGCCAATACGATCGCGGTGGCCGAGGGAATCCGCGAGGAGCTGGATCGACTCAAGCCGACCTTGCCGGCCGGAATCAACATCAACATCCCTTATGATGAGTCGCGCTATATCGGTCAGGCGGTCGAAGAAGTCTGGTGGACACTCGGAATCGCGTTCATCCTGGTCATCGGCACGATCTTTGTTTTCTTGAGGAACCCTCGGTCGACAATCATCCCGACGGTCGCGGTGCCGGTCTCGATTATCGGGGCCTTCCTTTTCCTCTACATCATGGATTATTCGGTCAATATCCTGACGATGATGGCCCTTGTCCTGGCGATCGGAATCGTGGTGGACGACTCCATCGTTGTTTTGGAGAACATCTACCGGCACATCGAAGACGGGATGTCACCGGCACAAGCTGCCTTTCGCGGCATGGGCGAGATAAGCTTCGCCATCATCACCATCACGATCTCGCTGGTTGCGGTCTTCATGCCGCTGGCGTTTCAGACGAGCACGACGGGTCGACTCTTTGTCGAATTCGCCTTGGCAATGTGCGGAGCGGTCATCATCTCCGCGTTCGTGGCATTGACACTGAGTCCGACGATGGCCGCCGGCATTCTCAAGCCGGCGCATGAGCAACGCCACGGGGCCGTTTTCAACGCTTTCGAGCGCGGATTCAACGCCCTAAGCAAAGGCTACGGCAATCTCCTGCGATGGAGCCTCCGTCATCGCCTCCTCCTATCGAGCGTGGCCGTCGGCGCGATCGCGTTGATGGGCTTCTTTTACGTGCGACTGGAAAGCTCTTTCCTCCCCGAGGAGGACAAAGGACGACTGATTAATATTGTCGATGCCCCGGAAGGATCGACGAGCGAGTACACCGATGGTGTGATGCGGGAAATGGAGTCGATCGTCGAGGAAATCCCGGAGGTGGAGAACTTCTTTTCGGCGGTGGCGCTTTCGCGCTCCGGCCCCGGCGAGGCGAATAGCGGGCTGATGTTCATGTCGCTCAAGGACAAGCGAGACCGACGGGTCCAAGACATCGTGAATGGCCCGAACGGTTTGAGCGCCCGATTCTTCAGCGATTTGGAAGGCGCGATGGCGTTTCCGATTATCCCCAAAGCGATCGGTCGGAGCTTCAGCCAGCAATTTCAAGTTGTCCTTCAGCATCAGGATCTTGACCGGCTAAACGATTACACCTCTCAATTGGTAAACAAGCTTCGGGGACTCGATTTCCTCTCGAACGTGCGCACGGAATTTCAAGTCAATAAACCGGAAGTGCGCGTGCGGATCGAGCGGGATCGAGCGGCCACCCTGGGCGTGTCGGTCCAAGACATATCGCGCACACTTCAAATCCTTTTCGGGGGCGTTGATCTCAGCCGGATCAAACGTCAGGGCAAAGAATATGACGTCATTGTCCAGCTCCAGCGACAGGCCCGACTCACCCCGAAAGACCTCGAAAAAATCTATGTGCGAAGCCGTCAAAGTGGCGGCCTCGTGCAGCTCAACAACGTCATCCATTACCAAGAAGGGGCCGCTCCGACCGCCATTTTCCACCACAATCGAAGTCGGAGCGCCACGGTACAAGCCAGTCTTGTGGACGTGCCGCTCGGCACGGCGATGGAAAAGGTGGCAGGCATGCTGAAGGAGGACCTCCCTCCGGGATTCCGCTACACGTGGTCCGGAGAAGCCGAAGACCTCAAGGAATCCGGCAATGAGGTCTTGTTCGTCTTGTTGCTGGCGATCGTGCTCGTTTACATGGTGCTGGCCTCTCAATTCGAGAGCTTGGTGCATCCGTTCACGGTAATGCTGGCCTTGCCACTGGCAGGATTGGGGGCATTGGGAGCGCTGTGGCTATTAAACTGGGTCGATCATTGGGGTGAAATCTTCTATGCCTGGGCCAATTATAGCTCGGATCCACCGGTCTATGCGCACTGGCTGAGCACGTTGGTGCCGCGCATCCCGGCAATGAATATCAACCTTTTCAGCCAGGTCGGGATGGTTCTCCTTGTCGGCCTGGTCACCAAGAACTCGATCCTCCTTGTCGAATTTGCCAATCAATGGCGCGCCAAAGGCCACGATGCCCACGAGGCCATGATTCAAGCCGGACTCGTTCGACTCCGTCCGATTTTAATGACCAGCACCGCGACGATCGCCGCGATCCTCCCAATCGCTTTCGGCATGGGGGCAGGCGGCGCGAGTCGTCGTCCGATGGGCGTTGCCGTCGTGGGCGGAATGATCACCAGCACATTCTTGACGCTGTTCGTGATTCCGGTGGTGTACACCCTTTTCAGCGACGCCGCTGCCAAGCTCAACAGGCTCACCGGTCGGAAAACAGAAACCAGTTGACCGGCAACAGGGGATACCCGGGGTTAATCAGTCCATGCATGGGGTCGCCTATTAGGACGTCGGGGACGACGTCCCTATCGGCAGAGAAAAAACGAATGGCTCCGCCCCCCTTGATAGGGACGTCGTCCCCGAGGTCCCACTTCTCCCTTGTTCTCCCTTGTTCTCCCTTGGTATGGGTTCCGGCCGCGGGCGGGAAGAGGAAGGTCAACTTACCATTAACGGGCTCCTGTATCAGGCCGTGGAGAGCTGAAAGGTCTCTTTGAGATAATCGATGCTGCGCGAGGCGATCACTTCGGCGCCTTCTTCGAACTTGAACACCTCGACTGAGACGTAACCATTGTAGCCGACTTCCCGCAGCGCAGCGGCAATCGGGCGAAAATCGACCTCTCCGAAGCCGGGGCCTTTAAGGTTTTGGTCGTTGGCATGGAAATAAGCAAAGTGGGGCCACGACTCTCGGATGATTTCAGGGATCGGTTTCCCCTCCGAGCACATCGCCTTGACATCGAGAATGATTTTCATCGAAGAGCTGGCAAACCTCTCAGCAAACCGCACCCCTTCGGCTGCCGTGGTAATGAAGTCGGTCTCCGTGGGTGCCAACGGCTCAAAGCAAATCACCACCCCTCGATCTTCCGCAAGCCTGACAGCGGGGCGAAGCGTTTCGGTCGCCCAGTCCCAAGCTTGCTCCGGACTCACACCCGGCATGAGATTGCGCTGTTTGGGAGAGCCATTAATGATGTACTGACCTCCGATGTCGCTGCAGAAATCAACCAAATCGCAGAAATAGCGGGAGGTTCGCTCTCGGACCTGACTGTCCGGGTGCGTCAAGTGCATGCCTTCGGTCTCCCGCAACACCCAATGGATCCCCGAAATCTCAATCCCGGTCCGCGCTGCGGCATCGCGGATTCGCTCCCGTTCCTTGGCAGAAATATCGGTCACGTATTGCGCCAAGGTCATTGGAGCCATTTCAATGGCATCGTAGCCGACCTGTCCGGCGTATTCCATTGCCTCTTCGATCTTCCAACCATCAAAGATCTCGTTACAAATACCGAACTTCATATACCGCCACCGTAACGTGAGCCTTCCGCTTCCATCGAGAGGTTTTTTTGGGTCGTTTCAGCCGAGCTGGTGCGACTCAAACAAGGCGGCAATCTCAGCCTGGACCGCTTCGGCCTGAGCCTTTGGATCGCGGGCATTCCGTATCGGACGCCCGACAACAATATAGTCGGCACCGCTCGAGAAGGCGTCTTTGACTGTCATAATCCGTTTTTGATCATCCTCGACGCTATTCTCGACGGGGCGAATGCCCGGGGTAACCACAAGGAGGTGTCCTCCCAGCTCGTCACGGAGCGTTTGGGCTTCGAGGCCGGAGGAGACGACTCCGTCGCACCCAAGCTCCAAAGCCTTGCGTGCCCTTGAGAGGACAAGCTGCTGCGGATCGCATTGAAAACCGAGCGATTCCAGGTCCCCCCGATCCAGGCTGGTCAGCACCGTCACCGCCAAGATTTGGACGTCTCCTTTTTCCGCCACGGCGGCCTTTAGGATGGCATCGTTTCCATGCACGGTAGTGAAAGTAATTCCACGGCCATGAAGCTGCATGATGGCCGCCCTCACCGTTTCGGGCACGTCAAAAAACTTCAGATCGGCAAAGACCTTCTTGCCTCTGGCCCGAAGCCATTCAATCAGCTCAAAATAGCCGCCCGCCATGAACAATTGGAGGCCGAGCTTGTAGAATACCACCGTTTCTCCCAAGCGTTCGACCAACGCCTTCGCCTCGGCCACACTCGGTAGATCGAGTGCCACAATCAGCCGCTCCCGATTCGGAATTTGCTTCGCGGACAATGACCGGTCCATTGCCGCATTTTTAATCAAATTCCCAAGGGACCGCCAACCCTTTTCGCAAGCGGTGTTGCGCGAAAATCACCTTGCGTTTTGGCTCAAGCGCCGTTTGGTTGGATAATGTCAAGCCTTCGACTCGGGGGAGCAGAGGGACATTTTTCCTTTAGCGGACTGTAAACGGCGACCGATCCTACGAAGCGCTCACGAGTCACGGTCGCCGACGCATCGGTCGACATCGGGTAGAGGCCTGTATCACGGTTCATTTATGACCACCCGAAAAGCAGAGCAGTCTTCGCGTTTTATCAATCGAGAGCTGAGCTGGCTCGAGTTCAACCAGCGGGTCTTGGATGAGGCCATGACCCCGGAAAATCCTTTACTTGAGCGCATCAAATTCCTTTCCATCACAGGCTCCAACTTGGACGAGTTTTTTGAGGTTCGGGTGGCCGGACTGAAACAGCAAATCGAAAGCCGTGTCGTCGAGCGGGGTTTGGACGGCAGAACGGCCACCGAGACTTTCCGGGCCATCCGGCAACGGGTCGCCCGCATGGTTGAAGACCAATCGCGCACATGGAACGAGCAGCTTCAACCCGGATTGGCCCGCCATCATATCCGGTTCCTCAGGATCAACGATTTGAATCCTCGCAGGCGGAAAGCGGTCCAGACTTACTATGAGGACCATTTGCGCCCGGTTCTCACCCCGCTCGGCCTTGATCCGTCCCATCCATTTCCCGAGCTCCTGAATAAGACGGTTAATCTGATCATCTCACTCGAGGTCCCCGGCAACAGTGGTCAACCACAATATCGGCGGGCAATTGTCCAAGTCCCCCGAGCTCAGTCCCGCCTCTTCCGACTCCCCGATGAAGAGACCGCACTCGAGTTTGTCCTGCTCGAAGATATGATCGGCTATTTCCTGGAAGACCTTTTTCCGGGCACACGGATCCTTGGCTACTGGTCTTTTCGAGTAACCCGTAATAGCGAGCTTTATATCGACGAAGAGGAAGTCGCCAATGTGCTGAGTGCGGTTGAGAACGAGCTTCACCGACGACGCAAAGGCGTGGCCGTCCGCTTGGAGCTGCACCCGGAATGTCCTCGGGAAATCCGGAGCCACCTGCTCAACACCTTGAATCTTTCCGAAGAAGACCTCTATCTGATCGATGCCCCACTAAATCCGCAAGGCCTGATGGCCCTTTACGAAGGGGACCACTCTCCGGAATTGAGGGACCCACCCTTTAAGCCCCCCATGCCGATCGAATTGAAAAGCCGGTCGAGTTATTTCGCCGCGATCCGAGCACGAGACATCCTGCTGCATCACCCTTACGATAGCTTCGAGAGCGTTATCGGCTTCCTGGAAGAGGCGGCGGAAGACCCGGATGTGCTCGCGATCAAACAGACGCTCTATCGGAATGGCGGTGACTCGCGAATCGTTCAAGCCCTCATGCGAGCGGTCCACAACGACAAGCAAGTCACAGCGGTTGTCGAATTGAAGGCACGCTTCGACGAAGCCAACAATATTGTCTGGGCCCGTCGCCTTGAAGAAGCCGGCGTCCATGTCGTCTACGGCCTCATCGGCTACAAAATTCACGGAAAGGTCTGTTTGGTTGTCCGCCATGAAGAAAGCCGGATACGCCGTTACATCCACTTGAGCACCGGCAATTACAATCCTACCACCGCTCGATTGTACACCGATTTGGGGCTTATGACTTGTGAGCCCGACTTCGGCGAAGATGCCACCAATCTCTTCAACCTGTTGACCGGAATCTGCCAATTCCCGGGAATGCGGCGCTTCCTGATCGCTCCCTTTGACCTCCATCGCAAGGTCCTTGAGGACATCCATCAGGAGAAAAAGAACGCGGAGCAAGGATTGCCGGCCCGAATTATCGCCAAGATGAATGCCCTTGTTGACAAGGACGTGATCGACGCCCTCTATGACGCTTCCCAGGCGGGAGTGCGGATCGAGCTGATTGTCCGAGGAATCTGTTGCTTGCGTCCCCAAGTCAAAGGTCTGAGCGAGCATATCCGGGTGATCAGCATTGTCGACCGTTTTCTCGAGCACAGTCGCATCTTTTACTTTGAAAATGCCTGCCGACCGAAAGTCTTTCTTGGCAGTGCGGACTGGATGCCACGCAATTTCCAGCGGCGCATTGAAATCGTCTTTCCCATTCAAGACGGGAATCTAAGGGACCGGATTATTAATGAGCTTTTGGCGATCTCGTGGTCGGATAACGTTAAAGCCCGCGAAATCGATCCCGATGGGGGCTATCGGCAACGTGCTCCGGGACCGGATGAGGCACCTGCGCGGAGTCAGGTCACCTTCATGAACCTGGCTCTCAAGCGGGCCGAGGAAGGAATGGCCCCAACGACACAGCAAGGCGCCTACCCCCAAGTCACGCCCAGGCTGAGCCCGTTTCAAGGGGACTCAGTCAGGCGTGATGGTCCCCCTTGAATCACTCGGTTACAATCCCGATGTATGAGGTTGGACACGCAAATCGTGCCGGCGGAGCAAACCGATTCAAAGCGCTTGATGGTCGTTTTACACGGCCTGGGGGACAGCATGGAAGGCTTCCGATGGCTCCCGCAGGCGCTGAATCTGCCATGGCTCAATTTTCTCTTGGTCAATGCTCCGGATCCCTATTTCACCGGGTTTTCCTGGTATGATTTCGCAGACGATCCGGGACCCGGCATCGCCCGGAGCCGCCGGCTCCTGTGCGAGCTCCTTGAAGAGCAAGCCAAGCTAGGCTTCACTTTCGAGCAGACACTGCTTTTCGGGTTCTCTCAAGGGGCGCTCATGACGATTGAAGTCGGGTGCCGATTCCCGCATCGTCTCGCGGGCCTCATTGGCATAAGCGGCTATGTCCATGAGCCGGAGACCGTTGTCCGAGAGCTCTCTTCCGTGGCGGACCAGCAACAGTTCCTAATCACCCACGGCACTCAAGATCCGCTCTTACCGTTCGATAAGGTCCGGCATCAGATTCGACACCTTCAACAGGCCGGCCTCAATATTGCATGGCATCCCTTCGAAAAGGCCCATACGATAGCGGGTGAAGCCGAGATCGCGCTGATTCGGCAGTTTATCCAAAACCGCTTTGTGTGATTGAAACCGAAGTTCCCTCAACAGTAAGTTGGTTTGTATGGAAGACTATCTCAAAGCCGATAGTGAGTTGCCTCGGATCGCCATGATCTCGACACATGGTTATGTGGCCGCCACGCCCCCCTTGGGTGCGGCCGACACCGGGGGGCAGGTGGTCTTCGTCCTGGAGCTCTCGAAAAAGTTGGCCCAGCTCGGCTACGAAGTGGACATTTGGACGCGTCGCTTCGAGGACCAACCCGAGCTCGAGCCGGTCAACGAACAGGTGCGAATCGTCCGAGTTCCTTGCGGGGGGAAAGCGTTTATCCCAAAAGAATACCTTTATGAAAAGATTCCGGAATGGTGCGAAAACGCCAAGCGATTCATGAAGCGACATGGCCTCAATTACCAGTTTATCAACAGTCACTACTGGGATGCGGGCCTGGCCGGTCAGCACCTAAGTCAGGTCTTGGATGTGCCCCATATCCATACCCCCCACTCGCTGGGAATCTGGAAACAGCGACAAATGGAGGCCGACTACCCCGAATCCGCCAATCGGGAAGAGTTCATGCGTGAATACAACTTTGAGACGCGGAACCATCAGGAACAACTCCTTTACCAGCATTGCAGTATCGTTGTCGCCACCACCCCGGAACAGGTCGACGTCCTAACCAAAGATTATCAGGTCCCAAGCAGGAAGTGCCGCCTCATCCCCCCCGGGTATGACGATAATCGCTTTTTCCCGGTGGGCGAAGCCAGCCGGCAAGCAATCCGACAACGCCACGGCTTCTCGGGTAATGTCATATTGTCATTGGGACGTCTCGCCCGAAATAAAGGGTACGACCTCTTGATCAATGCCTTTCAGGTTGTTGCCCGGCGCATGCCCGAGACTTATCTTTATCTCGCGGTCGGTGGCGACAAAATGGATGACACCGAGACGCAAATCCTCAAGGAGCTGAAATCACAAGTCGCTGAGCTTGGGCTGGAGGACAAGGTCCTCTTTACCGGATATGTCTCGGATGAGGCATTGCCGGATTATTACCGGGCGGCGGATGAGTTCGTGCTCAGCAGCCGATATGAGCCTTTCGGCATGACGGCGATCGAAGCGATGGCCTCCGGCACACCGACCATTGTGACGACCCATGGCGGACTCTATCGGGCTTTGACATATGGACGAAACGCCTTGTTTGCCGACACGCTGGATCCGGACGATCTCGGCATCACGATGCTGAAACCACTTCGCCATCGGCAGCTCTGGCGTCGCCTCGCACACATGGGAGCTCTGAAGGCAAGGAGCCTCTTCACTTGGACCGGTGTGGCTCAACAACTTATCGCGGCCATCGAGCAACGCTCCAGCGCGCGGTTTGCGCTATCCGACTCGGAATGGGAACAACCTTGGAGCGATGTCGACTAGCGAGGCGCCGTCTCGGAAGCGCTCAATTTGGACACTCAACGAATGCAATGTCGTGCAATCGGAAGAGAAATAAATGACTGAAGCTGAAATACGACTGTTCTGTTCGGATCTGGATGGCACCCTGCTCGGCAACCCGGAAGCCGAGCGGCGCTTTAAAGAGGCTTGGGAGAGTCTACCGGCCCGACGCAAACCCTTGTTGTGCTACAATTCCGGGAGGCTTTCCTCCGACGTCTTCAGCCTGCTCAAATCGAATGGCAACCTGCCTTGGCCCGATTATGTCATCGCCGGCATCGGCACCGAAATCTTTGACGCAATTCAGGAAAAACCGTATCACGAATTCAACGATCGCTTTCAACAGGGATGGGATCTCCAAAAGGTAGAACAGATTTTGTCTCAAACCCCTGGAATCGCGCGTCAACCACCCGAGTTTCTTCATCCTTACAAGTCGAGCTGGTACCTCTACCAAGCTTCTCCCGAGGCCATCGACGAGATCCGACAGCGCCTCGCCGATGCCCACTTGGAAGTGACGGTTATCTACAGCGGCATGCGCGACCTCGATGTCTTACCCAAAAATGCCAATAAAGGGCTGGCGCTCCAATGGCTCGCGGAGCGATTGGAGATTCCGATCGAGCAAATGCTGGTCGCGGGAGATAGCGGCAACGATAGCACGATGTTCCTTGTGCCCGGCATCAAAGGCATTGTCGTCGAGAACGCCCAACCGGAGCTCTATGAGGCTGTTGTCAAACTGCCGGTCTACTGTGCCCTCCATGTGATGGCCGATGGCGTGCTCGAAGGGCTGAAGCATTTCAACGTCATCCCGGCGCCTCCCTCGATGGAAAGCGCCACCCTCAGCGCTCAAGAGATCGATCCCTCGCTGCGGATGCTCTTCTCCAAAACCGCAATGGGGACGCTGACCGAGCAAGAGCGCGATTTGATCTCGACCGGTTACCATCAGGCAATGATCGCGCTGCGCAAGAATATCACACCGATCGGCTTCTCGGCCTGTTCCATGGAAGACAATGAGGTAACCGGCACCGACGTCAACTATCGCAGTGTATGGGCTCGCGATGGCGCCATCACGATTGTCAACACGATGGAGCTGGAGAATAAGGATATCCGCGAGGCCCAAAAGGCAACCCTTTGCACGCTTCTCGACGACATCTCTCCGAATGGGATTGTCCCGGCCAACGTGCGGATCGATGACCGTTCGCCCAATTACAGCGGCGTCGGGGGGATCTGTGCCATCGATAGCGGGCTATGGCTGATCATTGCCTTTTACCATTATATCCGAAAGACCGAGGAGCTTGATCTCCTCCACCGATATCGGGAGCCGCTTCAGCGTGTCATGAACTGGCTGAGCTCCTTGGATAGCAATAATGACGGGCTTCTTGAAGTCCCTGAAGCCGGTGACTGGACCGATCTCTTCGGACGAAGCTACCATGTCCTTTATGACGAGGTGCTTTGGTATCGGGCCAATGTCTATTACGGCCGACTCCTCGAATACACCGAAAATTACGAGGAGGCTGCCGGGTACCTTAGATGGTCCCAATACATTCGCGGGCGTATCTATGCCTCCTTCTGGCCGTCAACCAAGATTACAGATCCGCCATTTGAAATCACCTTTGCCGACCGGCAATTTCAAGTCGGGGATTCCAGCTACCTTTTGCCCGAGATCACCCCGTTCAGCTTCAATTGGCGCTGCGACGTCCTGGGCAATGTCCTGGCCTTTCTGACAAATGTCCTCGATTACGATCGGGCCCGCACTGCGTTCCGTTTCATGTGGGGTGTCGGCGTCAACGAGCCTTGGCCGGTCGCCAATCTTTATCCGCCTGTCCAAGCGGGAGATCCCGATTGGCGCTCCTATTACACTGTCAATCTCCTCAACCTGCCGGGGCATTACCACAACGGTGGGATATGGCCATTCATTGGCGGCATGTGGGTTCGCTTCATTCAACGACTCGGTCTTCATGAGGTTGCATGCCATGAATTGCTCAAGCTGGCCCGCTTCAATCGATCGGGCAGACAGAGCGAATGGGAATTCAATGAGTGGGCTCACGCCCGGACCGGCAAGCCGATGGGCAAGCGATTCCAAGCTTGGTCCGCAGCCTCCTATATTCGAGCATGTCACGAGCTCCAAATCAGTCCGGAAGACGTCAATCATGAGGAAGCAAGCGAATTCTAGCGAGCCGGTTCTCTGTTACGGCGAGGTCTTGTGGGATTCACTGCCGAACGGCATGTTCCCCGGCGGTGCCCCGATCAATGTGGCCTACCACCTGAAGCGCCTCGGGCTTTACCCACTCCCTGTGACCGCGGTCGGGAACGACTTCCTCGGGGAAGATCTCTTACGCCGAATCACCACGTGGGGCCTCAGCATAGACTACATTGCGACGACGTCGGAGAAACAGACCGGGGTTGTGGTCGTCGAAGTCGACCAAAAGGGCTCACCCACTTACGAGATTCGGGATGATGTCGCGTGGGACTGGATTGCCGTTCCCGGGAGCCTCGAAAAGGAAGCCGCCCGCAGCCATGCGCTCGTGTACGGGACGCTTGCTCAGCGCCATCCTCACAACCGGGAGCAATTAAGCCGACTGATCCGATACGCCCCAAAAGCCACCAAGGTGTATGATGTCAACTTGCGCCCGCCTTTCGACTCAGCCGACCTCGTTTGGGACCTAGCCCAAAATGCCGATGTGATCAAGCTCAACCATGACGAGCTTAACCAATTGCTGAAGGGGGCGCACCCGCAAAGCGAGCTCGAAAATGCCGCACGATCGTTTGCGAAAGCGATCCACTGCTCCCGCATCTGCGTGACCGCGGGTGGCGATGGCGCCGGCTTGTTGTGGGATGACACCTGGCATTGGACGGAGGGGCAGCCGATTCAAGTCAAGGACACAGTGGGTGCCGGCGATGCCTTCTTGGCCGGGCTCGTCCATGGCATCCTGAGTGAAAGCACACCCGGAGAAACGATCCGGAATGCGGCCCGCCTCGGGGAATTCGTCGCCACGTGCGAGGGAGCCACACCGGCTTATGAGGTCACCAGCGACGGCCGGTTCACCCGCAAGTAGATGCCTCGCTGATTTTTTAATTCGCAGCATCGGATCGATCGGTTAAGATTCCTACCATGAAATCCCAAACCGAGCCCTTGAACGAGCCGGAGCACCGGAGTGAGGGAGATGCTCGCATGGTGTTTCGCCTTTGGCAGACTTCCGGACCGAGGTCCCACCGCGCCTTTCGACCGCCGGTATGGATGCTCGCTGTGGTGCTCGGTACAATCCTATTGTCATTGACGGGACAGGCAGCAGAGCGGACCGGTTATCGGGTCGGCGTCGCCTCCCGAGATGTAACGCCGAAGGAGCCGATCTGGCTTGGGGGATATGGGTCGCGTGAGCATCCTTCCACCGGTGTCGACCAGCCCTTAAGGACGCAGGCACTCGCCATTCGTGATCGCCAAGGAGAACGCTTTGTTTTGGTGGCCGTCGACAATTGCGAGATCAGCAAGGCTTTTCGCGACTCGGTTTGGGAAGGGATACAGCAAGAGCACTCCCTTGAGCGCCGGCGCGTCATGCTGGTAGCGAGTCACACCCATTCGGCCCCCGTATTGGCCAATAGCAATTTGCTCGGGATGTACCCCCTCTCGGAGAAGGATTCCCAAAGGCTCGAAGAGTACACCAAGCGGCTACGAAGACAGATCGTCTCGGCGGTCAACGAAGCCTTGGCCGACCTCCGGCCGGCCCGGCTCAGCTATGCCAATGGCAAGGCGACATTCGCTGTCAATCGGCGTGCTTACACGCCGGATGGAATGGCCTTCGGGGAAAACCTTGACGGACCCACCCTTTGGGATGTGCCGGTTCTCAAGATTTCAGCCCCGAACGGGGCCATCTTCGGCGTTGTGTTTGGCTATTCCTGCCACGCCACGACAATCAGTGGCGACGACTTCTACACGGTTTCTTCGGATTTTGTCGGATATGCCCGGGAGCATATTGAACGACTTTTCCCCCAAGCCACTGCGATTTTTGCGACCGGGATGGGAGCGGATTCGAACCCGATGCCCCGTGGCAGTTTGCGCAACGCCAAGAAGCACGGACTACAATTGGCAGGCACGGTCGTGGGCCTTCTCAACCGACCGATGCGGCAGATTCGAGGGGAAATCGAAATGGCCTATCGAGAGATTGATCTCCCACTGACTTCACCGCCGAGTCGAAACGAGCTGAAAAAAGACGCCAAAAGTGATAATCGGCATACCCGCCATCGCGCGAAGCGCTACCTGCGCCGCCTCGAGGAAACCGGGAAGCTACCGGATTCTGTGTCGACTCCGGTCGCGGCGATTCGACTTGGCCACGACCTTACTTGGTTGGCAGTGGCGGGCGAAGTGGTGGTCGACTATGGACTGCAATTCAAACGGATGTTCCAAGAAACCAAGGTCTGGCCAATCGGATATGCCTACCAAGTGCCGTGCTACATCCCATCCATCCGAATTCTCCTGGAAGGCGGCTACGAAGCGGAGCATTCCATGCTCTATTACGGCTATTACGGGAAATTCAAACCGCAAGTCGAACCGCGGCTGGTTGGCGGTGTCCGGAAAGTCATGCAGCAAAGCGGCCACCGGGTTCCTTGACCATTAGAGCGGGGCGTAAGGGCGCCCCGTTGGCGCATGGTAGCAGGGGTAGGCCGTCACTCCATCTTGCACCCTGAAAGGGGGCGTCAATCCCGGCACTGCCCTCCGTTCGCAGCCCCCTAAAACCGCGACAATATCACGAAGGAGGGACTGCAGCGGACTGCAGTCCTACCAGCTCGTGGCGCAATGAGGCAACCCCCTCGCGCTATCCCTTTAGCTGCTTATAGAATTCACCCCAGTCATCGATGTTGTTCAAGGTGACCGCGTCCAGGACCGTGCCGTCATCATGAAGCCCATTCTCCTTTAATATCGACTGGCGGACTTCATCTTTGTGGTTGTAGCCTCGGACCGCTTGATTGACCCGCTCTTTCGTTGCCTGGTCGATCGGCCCTTTCTTGTCGACAACCCACTTTTCAAACTCGGGATACGAGGGGATGTTCTGTTTCAAATAATTCAGTGTCTCCGTCCGGTCGAGTCCGAGTCCATCGAGGACCATCTGGTCGAAGCCGGGACCGCACTCGTCATAGCCGTCAGCAAGAGCGCCCTTGGCCGACAATACGACTTTTTGCCAGAGCCGTGGTAAATGGACCACACCTAACGGGCCTGTCGCACCTGAACTGATTAATGGGATCGTTTTTTCCATACGTTCTCTTCTTCCTTTTTTGTTTCAAACGTTTTCGCCGGATGGTAAAGTCGCTCCGTGGCGTTTCCAATAAAAAAGCGGAATGCGTTACCGATTACCCGCCCTCCCTCTGCTTGCGCAAAGGCAGTTGTGAGAGGCTTTCGGATGACGAGAAATTGAAGAAGCCGATATGAAAGTGCCGCATGAAAAGTCAGTGCACGATGTTTTGCGCCAGATACCCTACGGGGTATTTGTGGTCGGGATTAACGGGCGGAATAATGAGTTGAATGCGCTGGTTGTCAGTTGGGCGACCCAATGCTCGTTCGAGCCTCCGATGATCTTGATCGCCATTCGGGTTCCTTCAAGGAGCAATGATTTAATCCAAGAAGGGCGTGCCTTTACGCTCAACTTGCTGGAACGCGGGGATAGCGAGCTGGTGCGGCAGCTTGTCAAGCCAAGTGACCGTGTGGGAGACAAGCTCAGCGGTGTCAGCCATTCCGCGCAGGAGACCGGGGCGCCGATTTTGGAGCAAGCGCTGGGCTACGTGGAGTGCCGGGTACACGAGATTCATCAACCGGGGGATCATGCGTTGGTTATCGGAGATGTCCTACAAGGGGACTGGCGACGCGACGGTACGCCCCTGGTCTGCAGCGATTTGGGCTGGCATTATGCCGGGTGAACTGACCTATTATCAGGAGAATGGATGTGCACCCGACATTAAACCGAGCGGTCAGGCGAGGACGGAGCACGGAAGACGAGCAATTATTCCTAACCCCCTTTGCTCGGCCCCAGAAGTTTACAGATTCCGATCCGTGGCGAGTCCTGCGGATTCAGAGCGAATTCGTTGAGGGATTCGACGCCCTCGCCGAGCTCGGTCCGGCCGTCGGCATCTTCGGCTCGGCGCGGACCAAGCGAAACCAACCGGAGTATCAACAGGCTGTCGAATTGGGCCGTCGTCTCGGTCAAGCCGGTTTTGCCATTATCACCGGGGGCGGTCCGGGCATCATGGAAGCCGGAAACAAAGGTGCCAGCGAAGCAGGCAGCCATTCGATCGGCCTGAATATCGAGCTGCCGTTTGAACAACACGTCAACCCCTACGTCGATCTCGCGATCGATTTCCGCTATTTCTTCGTCCGGAAAACCATGTTTGTGAAGTATTCGCTCGGATTGGTCATCTTCCCGGGCGGCTTCGGCACCATGGATGAGCTATTCGAGTCGTTGACGCTGATTCAAACCGGCAAAATTCACAACTTCCCGATCGTGCTTTTCGACTCGGATTATTGGGAAGGATTGTTGCAATGGCTCCGCCAAAACGCGCTTAAAGAAGGCAAGATCGCCGTTGAAGACATGGACCTGGTGACGGTGACCGATGATATCGACGAGGCCGCCGAAACCATTATCGAGTCCACCAAAGAAAAGGCCGAGCGCCAAAAGCAGGAGGCAAACGCTTGTTGGGTGACCCGGCAAATTTTCCACTGTCCCCCTTCAAATGATCCTCTATGATCCGCCGGATTTCGGGAATTTCAAACGAAGCATATTGCGTGATGCAACGGAAGATTTATATCAATTTTATCGTCGGACTGATCGCCGCAGTTGGATTGGTCCATAGCGGGAAAGCCGAATCACTGCTTGAGCAATTCGAGCATAAGGTAACGGAGCTCACCTTGGAGAACGGCTTAACGTTTTTGGTCATTGAGCGACACGAGGCACCGGTAGTCTCGTTCCATACCTATGCCGATGTCGGGTCGGCGAATGAGCCGATCGGGGCAACCGGAGTGGCGCACATGTTCGAGCATATGGCCTTCAAGGGGACGACCAGCATCGGCACCAAGGACATCGAGAAGGAAATGGCTGCACTGAAGCGCCAAGAGCGGATTTACAAACGCCTGCGCCGAGCCCAACTCAACCGTGATACCAATCCCGACAAGCTGGACCGTCTCAAGAAGCGCTTCAAGAAGGCCCGGAAGGAGGCGGAGAAATGGAGTCAAGCGCAGGAATTTGAGCGCATCCTCAAGCGCGCCGGGGTCAACGGCTTGAATGCCTACACCTCGGCCGACGCGACAGGCTACATGTATAGCCTCCCTGCCAACAAGGTTAAGCTATTCTTCGCCATGGAGTCGGATCGATTCCTAAACCCCGTCATGCGGGAATTCTATGTGGAACGGGATGTCGTTATGGAAGAGCGCCGCCAAAGGGTTGGCTCAAGCCCCCTCGGACGCCTGGTCGAGGAATGGCAGGCAGCCGCCTTCATAGCGCACCCTTACGGTCAGCCGACAATCGGTCACATGTCCGATCTCAAGCATCTCACCCGCACACAAGCCCGGGAATTTTTCGAAGCTTACTACGTGCCGAAAAACCTGACAATCGCCATCGCGGGGGATGTCGATCCGGACCAAATCCGAAAGCTTGCCGAGAAATATTTTGGTCGACTTCCGTCCCAGCCACCTCCCCTGCCGATTGTAACCGAAGAGCCGAAGCAACGGGGTGAGCGCCAAGTGACCTTGGTCGAATCCACCCAGCCGTACGTGCTGATGGGCTATCACCGACCGAGCATCCATAGTCCCGACCACGCAACCTATCTCGTGCTCTCGGATATTCTCTCCCGAGGCAGGACCAGTCGCTTTTACCAAAACCTGGTGGAAAAAGAGCTCGCTCTCCAAGCTAACGCCTTCGCCAGCTTTCCCGGCAACAAAAATCCCGGCCTCTTCGGCATTCTCGGGGTCCCGAGTAAAGGGGTCTCGCCCAAGAAACTGGAGAAGGCCATCCTGGATGAGCTCGACCGACTCAAGACAGAGGCCGTCTCCGAGCAAGCCCTCGAGCGTGCCAAGACTCGCGCGCGCTCCGACTTGATCAACGGACTCGATTCCAACTCGGGTCTTGCCAAACAGTTCTCAACATTTGAGGCCTTGACTGGGAATTGGCGCAACCTGTTTCGACAATTGGACGACATTGACGCCGTCGATCAAGATGATGTCAAACGGGTCGCCAAAGAGACGTTCAAGCGAAGCAATCGCACGGTCGCGAGGATTCGCCAAGCTCAACGTGATAACGAAAAAGAATGAAGGAGAAACCAATCACTCAGCGATGGACGACTCGACTGCTTTGTTGGGGTATCGCCGCGACGCTCCCGACGGGCGACGCATGGCCGACCGCCCAAGGCGCGGAAGGGAAGCCAAGTTCCAACGAGCAGATCAACATATCCGACTATGATATCCGTAGCTTTACCTATCCGGAGCTAAAAGACTTTAAGATCCCACGCCCCAAACGGGTCCGGCTCGACAACGGTTTGACGGTCTTTTTGCTAGAGGATCACGAGCTCCCCGACATCAAGGCCTCGGCGCGGATCGCGACCGGATCGGTGTATGAGCCCGCCGAAAAGATCGGTCTCGCTTCCATTGTCGGCACCGTGATGCGGACCGGCGGCACGGAGACAATGTCCCCGGACGAGATCAATCGGCAGCTCGAAGGTGTCGGCGCCACCGTTGAGACTTCGATCGGGCGGACTTCGGCCAGTGCCTCCATGTCAAGCTTGAAAGAAAGCTTGGATACCGTCCTGCCGATCTTTGCCGATATCCTGACAGAGCCCGCATTTGCCAAGCAGAAAGTCGCGTTGGCCAAGAGCCAAGAAAAGTCTGCGATTTCGCGACGGAACGATAAGCCCCGACAGATCGCAATCCGAGAATTTCGTCAATTGCTCTACGGCAGCGACAGTCCTTACGCACGCGTGCCGCAATATTTCACGATCGATCGGATTTCGCGCCAGGATGCCGTCCGTTTCTATGAGGCCTACTTCCATCCCAACAACACCCTCCTCAGCGTGTGGGGCGACTTTGAGACCTCGGAGATGCTCGAGCGCATTCGAAAGGCATTCGGCGATTGGGAAAAGGAAACGAATTTCCAACGTCCGAAACCACCCGAGCCCAAGTTGGAAGCCAACCACTCGGTGAACCTGATCCCCAAGCGAGACGTCAATCAGAGCACGATCTTCATCGGACATCCCGGCGGTCTCACCCGAAAAGAGCCCGATTTTATCCCCGTCACCGTCATGAATGAGGTCTTAGCCGGCGGCTTCTCGGGGCGCCTCTTTGAAAATGTCCGGTCGGAGCAAGGGCTCGCGTATTCGGTCTTTGGACGCTACACAGCCAATTACCGGCGGAGCGGCATCTTCTATGCCGGCGCCGCTACTAAAAGTCAGACCACCGTCGAAGCGATTCGATCCATCATTCACGAAATCGAAACAATTCGCAAGGAGCCCCCGACGCAGAAAGAGCTCAAGCTTGCCAAACAGGGCTACCTAAACTCCTTTGTCTTCAAGTTTGATACCAACCGCGAGATCCTGGATCGCTTGATGACCTACGAATATTATGACTATCCGAAAGACTTCCTGCGGCAATTTAAAGAGGGCATTGAAACGGTGACTGCCAAGGAGGTCACTCAGGTCGCCAAGCGCTATCTCTTTCCGGACAAGGTAGCAATCCTGGTGGTCGGGAACCCGAGTGAATTTGGACAAGAGCTAAGCCGCTTGGGCGAAGTCAACAAGATCGATATTTCAATCCCGAAAGAGCCATCGGGCAAAGGAAGCCCCGAGAGCTCCCCAGAGCAGGTCAAACAAGGGCGTAAGCTGTTGCTGGCGGTCCGCGAGGCCTTGGGCGGGACGTCTTTCAATGAGATAACCAACCTTACCTTCGAAGCGACTCAGCAAATCGAGACTCCCCGCGGGACGATGGAAATCGACACGAAATCGGTCATCGCCGATACCGACCGAATCTTTATTCAACAAAAAATGCCCCAGGGTACCGTCACAATCACCCTCAATGGCAAAAAAGGAACCATCAACACTCCGCGCGGGAAACAATCGATGCCTTCGAGCCAGATCAAACAGATTCACGGCGAGCTCTGGCGGAACCTCACATTCTTGTGCCGAGAAGCCCAGCACCCGAAGCTCAAGGCAATCCATCGAGGTAAGACGGAGATCGATGGGCAATCCTTGGCAAAACTTGAAATCCAACCGCCTGTCGGAAGCCAGTTCACATTGTTTGTCTCGCCCAAGACGAAAATGCCTGTCCGGGTAGCGTATCAAGGGCGGAACATGCAAGGAAATCCCGTGAGCTCTGTCAAGACTTACGAGAAATACCAAACGGTCAAGGGAATCAAAATACCTCATAAGGTGGTCACTTTTCAGAAAGGGAACAAGCGTCGAGTGACCAAGCTTCGGCAAGTGCGGCTCAATGCCGAGTTGAAAGCCGGCCGGTTCGAGACGGATGAGTAATGACGTGCTTCAAGAGCGACTCCATCGGATCCAGGAACAAGGCCTGTATCGCGAGATTCGCTCGGTTTCCTCTCCTCAGGGGCCCCGGATCGTTCTTGAGGGACTAGAGGTCCTCAATTTCTCCTCCAACGATTATCTTGGACTCGCCGATCATCCAAAGCTGAAAGAGGCCGCCCGTCGCGCGGTCGACGAATTCGGCGCCGGAAGCGGGGCGTCTCGACTCATCTGCGGCTCGCTCAAACCCCAAGAGGACCTCGAACGGGCGCTCGCGAGCTTTAAAGACACCGAAGCGGCGCTCACCTTTTCTTCCGGCTACGCAACCGCCCTCGGGACCATCCCCGCCCTGGTCGGGCGAGACGATATCGTCATCATTGATAAGCTCGTTCACGCGTGCCTGGTCGATGCCGTCCGCTTGAGCGGCGCCAAGCTGCGAGTTTGCCGGCATAACGACTTGGACCATCTGGAATCGCTTTTGAAATGGGCCGATGAGCAACGGTCATCCGATTCCCAAAAAGCCCGCCCCGAAATCCTGGTGGTCACGGAAAGCATTTTTTCAATGGATGGCGACCTGGCACCGTTGAAATCGCTGACGGCACTCAAAGAGCGCTACGGAGCCTGGCTGATGGTTGACGAGGCCCACGCGACCGGGCTCTACGGTAAAAATCGACGGGGACTCATCGAAGCGGAAGGGGTGAGTAACCAAGTGGAGATCCAAATGGGGACGTTAGGGAAGGCGCTGGGGGCCGCCGGTGGGTATATATGCGGCTCACACCAGTTGATCGATTACCTGATTAACCGGGCCCGTACTCTGATTTTCTCGACCGCTCCCGTACCTGCCGCCTCGGCCGCCGCACACACCG
>JAHEOI010000190.1 GCA_018610125.1 Verrucomicrobiota bacterium | reverse complement strand
GGTGAAGCGGCGGCCGCGCCCGCCGAGGAGAAGACGGAATTCGACGCCGTGCTGACGACGGTTCCGTCCGACAAGAAGATCGCCACGATTAAGGCGATCCGGGAGATTAAGGAAGGGCTCGGCTTGGCTGAAGCCAAGAAGATTGTTGAGGAGCTTCCGAAGCCGTTATTGGAAGGTGTTACCAAGGAGGAGGCCGATGCGGCGAAGAAGAAGATCGAAGAAGCCGGAGCCACGGTTGAAGTGAAGTGATTCACGGATAAATTAGTCAATTGTGCGGGGCCGACTTTCACCGGTGGCCCCGCCGTGAAAACAGCCATTTACTGAACGAGATCGGAGCGTCATAGTTAGACGGCGTTCAATTTTCAACGGCTTAATGCCCGGCCTCTTATCCGTTTCGGAAGGAGACGGGGCAGGGGCCTATAATCCGAATCAGTAGGAAGCGAGTTTCTGGGAAGAGACGTCCCAGCGAACTGGCTTTTTGTCGTCTCTTGGGATAACGTCTTTATAGTCTCCCTTGGGATAGGGATAGAGTGCCTAGTGAATCGCTCTAGTAAAACGAGCGCTCAAGTTATACCACCATGTCAAAGAAGGTCCTTCAACGTTTTAATTTCGGCAAAATCAAAGAGGTGATGAGCCCTCCGAACCTGATCGAACTGCAGAGTCGTTCGTTTCAGGAATTCTTGCAAGCGGATGTGCCCGTGTCACGGCGGCAAAACATCGGCCTGCAAGCGGTTTTTACGGAGGTCTTTCCGATCGAGAGCTACGATGGGAAGATTGTGCTCGACTTTCACAGCTATGAGATCGGAGAGCCCAAGCAGACTTGGCTGGAAGCGCTTCGAGAAGGGCTGACTTATGGGGCGCCGTTGCATGTCACTTTTCATTTGAAGGAAGAGGGAGGCACTAAGGAAGAGAAGGTCTTCATGGGCGAGATGCCGCTGATGACGGCCCAGGGCACCTTTGTCATCAATGGTGCCGAGCGGGTGATTGTCAGTCAATTGCACCGCTCACCCGGGATTGCGTTTGAAGCGCCTCAGCATGCCAATGGCAAGACCTTGCACTCCTTTAGGATCATTCCCGACCGTGGCTCATGGTTTGAAGCCCAGTTCGACACGAACGACCTGCTTTACGTTTACTTGGATCGGAAAAAGCGGCGTCGCAAGTTTCTCGCCACGACCTTTTTCAGGGCTTTGAGCTTCCTCACCGATGAGGGAGAAGGCTCCGACGCTGAAATCGTTAAGCTCTTTTACGACATTCACAGCTTGGACGTCGGCGAGGCTGCCGAGCTCGAAGATCTCCAGAACCGGGTGTTGGTCGAGGATGCGGTCGATCCGGATAAAGGGATTGTCGTCGCCAGGGCATTTGAGCCGCTCTCGAAGGCGGTGGTTAAGCAGATCGAGGAGTTGGGCGTTAAGCAGATCCGGGTCGTTGACACCTCGGTGGACGACGGGCTGATGATTCGCTGCCTCAAGAAGGATCCGACCAAGAACGAGGAAGAGGCCTTAAAGGACATTTACCGGCGGCTACGTCCCGGGGATCCGCCGACCGCTGCCAATGCTCGCGCGTTGATCAAGCGGCTCTTCTTTGATCCCAAGCGTTACGATCTCGGGCGTGTCGGGCGCTATAAGATCAATCAAAAGCTCGGATTTGAGACCGACGAAGAGTCGCGAATCCTGACAAAGGAAGATTTGGTCGAGGCGACGAAATACCTTCTGAAGCTTCGACGCAATGAGGGAAG
Organism: Verrucomicrobiota bacterium; assembly: GCA_018610125.1. Lineage (GTDB taxonomy): Bacteria > Verrucomicrobiota > Verrucomicrobiia > Limisphaerales > JAHEOI01 > JAHEOI01. The sequence goes on along the minus strand of JAHEOI010000190.1, from coordinate 18,320 downwards.
CATCGATGATATCGACCATCTCGGGAGCCGGCGTGTCCGTACTGTGGGCGAGCTGATTGCGAATCAATGCCGTGTTGGTCTGGCTCGCACCGAGCGCTTGGTCAAGGAGAGGATGACCTTGTTTGATCAAGGGGTCGATAGCATGACCCCTCAAAAGCTCATTAACCCGAAAGCACTATCGGCGGTCATTCGAGATTTCTTTGGGCGAAGCCAGCTTTCGCAGTTCATGGACCAGATCAACCCGTTGGCCGAGATGACGCATAAGCGGCGGTTGTCGGCCTTGGGGCCCGGTGGGCTTTCTCGCGACCGGGCAGGCTTTGAGGTCCGGGACGTGCATCCCTCTCACTATGGCCGAATCTGCCCCGTCGAGACGCCGGAAGGCCCCAACATCGGGCTGATCTCCTCGTTGGCCACCTATGCTCGGGTGAACGAGTTCGGGTTCATCGAGACACCTTACAAGAAGGTGCAAAAGGGGAAGGTCACTTCTAAGATCGACTACCTGACCGCCGATCGCGAGGAGCAGTTCATCGTAGCCCAAGCCAATACCCCGGTCAAAGATGACGGCAAGTTCGGCAATAACCGGGTGACCTGTCGAAGCCGGGCTGAGTTCATCGACGTGGAGCCATCGCGCGTCGATTACATGGATGTTTCGCCGAAGCAGCTTGTCTCGGTGGCGGCCAGCTTGATCCCGTTCTTGGAGCACGACGACGCGAACCGGGCGCTCATGGGCTCGAACATGCAACGGCAAGCGGTCCCACTGATCGATTCTGAGGCTCCGCTTGTCGCTACTGGATTGGAGGACCGGGTCGCACGGGACAGCCGAGCGGTGACCGTCTCGGAGGGAGACGGGACTGTTGCATCAGTTGCAGGCAATCAGATCATCGTGACGTCGGATGGCAAGCTGCCCGAGGGTAAGAAGCGAATCCGGCACTCGCCCAAGGATGGGATTTACGTCCATACTATCCGGAAGTTCATGCGCTCGAACGCGGCCACCTGTGTCAATCAAAAAATCATGATCGATAAAGGGGACAAGGTCCAGCAAGGCGATTTAATTGCCGATGGGCCTTGCACCGACGGGGGTGATCTCGCGCTGGGACGGAACGTGTTATGCGCCTTCATGCCATGGAACGGTTACAACTTTGAGGACGCCATCCTCGTGAGCGAGCGGATTGTAAAGGACGATGTGTTTACCTCGATTCATGTCGACGAGTTTGAGGTGGGTGCCCGGGACACGAAGCTTGGTCCTGAAGAGATCACGCGAGACATCCCGAATCTTGGCGAAGAGGCCTTGAAGAACCTGGGCGCTGACGGCGTGATTCGAGTGGGGGCCGAGGTCAAGCCGGGCGACATCCTGGTCGGGAAGATTACGCCAAAGAGTGAGACCGAGCTTGCCCCTGAAGAGCGTTTACTGCGTGCCATTTTCGGGGAAAAGGCGGCCGACGTCAAAGACACCTCGATGAAGGTCCCATCCGGTACGTACGGGATTATCATGGACGTGAAAGTGTCGTCCAAAAAAGAGCCGGACAAGGAGAGCAAGGCACCGGCTCCCGCGGCGCAGAGCAGCGGCGACCAGGAGGGGAAGAAGACCTCGAAGCAGGTCCAGGAAGAGTATAAAGCGAAGATGGACGAGCTTCGCGACCAATTGACCGAGGCGTTGAGCAATATTCTCCTCGGTGAGAAGATCCCGCTGGACGTTGTCAACTCTGAAACCGGCGAAATCATCATCCCCGCGAATCGCAAGATTACCAAGACACTGCTTCGGAAGCTGGCTGCGGCCTATGACCGGATCGAGATCGATCCCTCCCCGATCCGAAACAAGATCAACGAGATTGTCAGCGGGTTTAAGAAGCGCTTCGATGATTTGCAGATGCAATATGATGAAGAGCTGGATCGGGCCGAGTCGGGCGACGAGGTCGACCCGGGCATCATCAAGTCCGTGAAAGTCTACATTGCCTCCAAGCGGAAGCTGGCGGTCGGTGACAAGATGGCCGGGCGGCATGGGAACAAGGGGGTCATTGCGAAGATTGTGCCGGATGAGGATATGCCGTTCTTAGAGGATGGCACGCCGACCGATATTGTCCTCAACCCGCTCGGGGTGCCGTCACGAATGAATGTGGGGCAAGTGCTGGAAACCCACCTGGGCTGGGCGGCCAAGATGCTTGGGATGCGCTTCTCAACCCCGGTCTTCGACGGGATCGCGGAAACCGAAATCCGAAACTACCTCGAGAAGGCGGGGTTGCCGGAGAACGGTAAGGCAATCCTCTACGACGGCCAGACCGGTGAGCCGTTCGATCAAGAAGTCGTTGTCGGCTATATCTACATGATGAAGCTGGGGCACTTGGTGGCCGACAAGATCCATGCCCGTGCTGTTGGTCCCTATTCGCTCGTCACCCAGCAACCACTGGGCGGCAAGGCCCAGTATGGCGGCCAACGATTCGGGGAGATGGAGGTATGGGCCATGGAGGCTTATGGAGCGGCTTACACTCTCCAGGAATTGCTGACCGTGAAGTCGGACGACGTGCAAGGCCGGACCCGCATCTATGAGAGCATCGTCAAAGGCGACAATGCGCTCGAAGCGGGCGTGCCGGAATCGTTCAACGTGCTGGTGAAGGAAATGCAGGCCTTGGGGCTGGATGTCAAGGTAGGCTATGCCAACAGCGCGGATCAGCCGTCGAGCCCAGCGGCCCTGATGGGCTAGATTTCCCCCGAGCAAAGCGTCGTGCCCATAGGAAAGAGTCGCGCCCAGTAAATAGAAAAAGACTATATGATCAGTCAAAAAGAGTCCGCCCGCGAGTTACTAGGTCTGGACAGGGTTAACCTTGTCGACAATATCAGCATATCCGTCGCCGATCCGGAAACGATCCGTTCTTGGTCGAAAGGGGAGGTCAAGAACCCGGAGACGATCAACTACCGGACGTTCAAGCCGGAGAAAGGGGGATTGTTTTGCGAGCGCATTTTTGGTCCGGTTAAGGATTGGGAGTGTTCCTGCGGCAAATACAAGCGCATTAAATACAAGGGGGTTATCTGTGATCGTTGCGGGGTTGAAGTGACCCTCTCTCGAGTTCGCCGTGAGCGAATGGGGCATATCGAACTGGCGGTGCCGGTATCGCACATCTGGTTTTTTAAGTGCATGCCGTCGCGGCTCGGCCTGATCCTCGATATGACCGCCCGTAACCTCGAGCGGGTGCTTTACTACGAGGATTACATGGTCATCGATCCCGGCAATACCCCGTTGAACGCGCATCAGCTTCTGACCGAGACCGAGGTGCGGGAAGCGCGTGAGACTTACGGGGAGGATGCATTCGATGCACAAATGGGGGCTGAAGCGGTCCGTGAGGCGTTAAGTCGGGTCGATCTCAACAAGCAGGTGGAGGATCTGCAACAATCGATGAATGAGACCAAGAGCAAGCAGATCCGTAAGAAGCTGGCGAAGCGGATCAAGCTGCTTCAGGGATTCGTCGCTTCCAAAAGTCGTCCCGAGTGGATGATTTTAACAGTGCTTCCGGTCATTCCGCCGGACCTCCGGCCGTTGGTGCCTCTCGAAGGGGGACGGTTTGCGACTTCGGACCTGAACGACGTCTATCGCCGAGTGATCAACCGCAATAACCGGCTCAAAAATCTGCTTCAGCTCAAGACCCCGGAGGTCATTGTCCGGAATGAGAAGCGGATGTTGCAGGAGTCGGTGGATGCCTTGTTTGACAATGGTCGTCATGGCCGGGCTGTCACCGGTGCCGGGAATCGCCCGCTGAAATCGCTGAGCGATATGCTAAAGGGCAAGAGCGGTCGGTTTCGTCAGAACCTGTTGGGCAAGCGGGTCGACTATTCGGGCCGTTCGGTCATTGTGATCGGCCCGGAGCTGAAGCTTCACCAATGCGGCTTGCCCAAGAAGATGGCGCTGGTGCTCTTCGAGCCGTTCATTATCCGCCGCCTTAAGGAGCTTGGGTATGTCCATACCGTGCGCTCGGCCAAGAAAATGATCGAGCGGCAATCGCCCGAGGTCTGGGATATCCTGGAAGAGGTGACCAAGGGCCATTGTGTCCTGCTCAACCGGGCTCCGACCTTGCATCGACTTTCCATTCAGGCCTTTGAACCGTTGCTCATCGAAGGGGACGCAATCCGCATCCATCCGCTGGTCTGCACGGCCTACAATGCCGACTTTGACGGGGACCAGATGGCGGTCCATGTGCCGTTGAGTGTTGAGGCTCAGATGGAGGCTCGGACGCTGATGATGTCCACCAACAACCTCTTTAACCCCTCGAGCGGCAAGCCGATCATGACGCCTTCCCAAGACATTACGCTAGGGGTCTATTACCTGACCTTGGGGCCGCGGGAAGTCGTTCAACAAGCGAGCAGCTCGCAGCGGAAGAAGCTTTTTGGATCGAAGCAGGAGGTCATTACGGCCCACGATGACGGGGCGGTCAGGACCCACGAGAAGATTTTGCTGGCGAATCCGGACTATGGCCGAGAGACCGTGTATGGTGACTCGGAAAGCAAGCTGATTGAAACCACGGTCGGTCGCGTCGTCTTTAGCGAGGTCTGGCCGGACGATCTTGGGTTCCCAAATCAGGTGGTGAGCAAAGGTCAAATCGGCGACTTTATCTGGAGCTGCTATCGCTATTGCGGTCAAGAAGCGGCAATAACCGCGCTGGATAATCTCAAGGCGCTCGGTTTCAGGGAAGCCACCAAGGCGGGGGTTTCCATCGGGATCGATGACATGATCATTCCGAAGCAGAAGAGTCAGGAGATCGATTCGGCCCAGAAAGAGATTACCGATGTTGAGAAACAATATCGCAAGGGAGTGATCACGCCGGGTGAGCGGTATAACAAGATCGTTGACGTTTGGACTCACTGCAATGATCAGATTTCCAACGTGATGCTTCGCACCCTGGAGAATAACCAAGGGAAGAGGGAGTATAACCCGTTGGCGTTGATGGTGGAGTCGGGTGCGCGAGGTAACAAGGCGCAGGTTCGCCAGCTTGCGGGTGTCCGGGGGCTCATGGCCAAGCCGTCAGGGGACATTATTGAAAAGCCGATTATCTCCAACTTCCGGGAGGGACTGACCGTACTGGAATACTTCATTTCGACACACGGCGCACGTAAGGGGTTGGCGGACACCGCCCTCAAGACAGCGGACTCCGGGTATCTGACCAGAAAATTGGTCGACGTCGCCCAGGATGTGATCATCCGGGAAGAAAATTGCGACACGACCAACGGGATTTTGATGCAGGCCGTGTACGAAGGCGAGGACCAAGTTGTCAGCTTGGGCGACCGGCTGGTTGGTCGGGTGGCCGCCGAGGATCTCTATGATCCGAGGAATCCGAAGGAGCTGTTGGCCGCGGCCAATCAGGAGATTGATGAGGATATCGCCAAGCGGATTGATAACTCGGATCTCGAGAAGGCGCGTGTTCGATCGGTCCTGACGTGTGAGAGCCGGGCCGGAGTTTGTGCGAAATGCTACGGCCGAAACCTGGCTTCCAGTCGGCCCGCGCAGCCTGGCGATGCCGTCGGCATTATCGCGGCGCAATCGATTGGGGAGCCGGGGACGCAGTTGACGATGCGGACATTCCATATCGGAGGAACCGCCTCGCAGGTCTTCAAGCAGCCGCAGATTAAGGCCAAGCACGATGGCACCGTCCGGTACCATGAGCTTCGGACAGTGATGCTGGAGGATGGGAGTAATATCGTTCTCAACAAGAATGGCGCCATTTCGATTTTGGCCGACGATGGACGGGAGCTTGAAAATCACCCGATCGTGGTCGGGTCGGTGATCTCCGTCGAGAACGGGGCCCGCGTGAACAAGGGAGATACCTTTGTCCAGTGGGATCCGTATAATGTGCCGATCCTTTCGGATCGAGCCGGTCGCATCCAATTCCAGGATATTATCGAGGGTGTGACGATGAAGCAGGAGGTCGACGAAGCCAGCGGCCAGGAAGCCATGGTGATTATTGACCACAAGGAGGATCTCCATCCTCAGATTGTCGTCAAAGACAACAAGAACGAAATTGTGGCGACCTACCCGATCCCGTCCGGCGCGCACATTGTCGTGCAAGAAGGAGACAAAATTGTGGCCGGGACCTTGCTTGCCAAGACCCCGCGACAGATCTCCAAGACCAAGGATATTACCGGCGGTCTGCCGCGTGTGGCAGAGCTCTTTGAAGCGCGTCGACCGAAGGACGCCGCCGAGATCTCCAGGATTGACGGCATTGTTGACTTTGGTCAGAGTGTCCGCGGGAAACGGTCGTTACTGATTCGGGATTCGCAGACCGGTGTCGAAGAGGAGCACCTTATCCCGATCGGAAAGCATGTTATCGTTTTCAAAGGAGATTACGTTCGCAAGGGACAGCAATTGACCGAAGGTCCGGTCGTGCCGCATGAAATCCTGGATGTCTGCGGGCCGCAGGAGCTTCAAGAGCACCTGGTCAAGGAAGTGCAGGAGGTCTACCGGCTCCAAGGCGTCAATATTAACGATAAGCATATTGAAATTATCGTAAGGCAGATGCTGCGCAAGGTCCGGATCACCGAGCCGGGGGATACCTCATTCCTCTGGGGTGAGCAGGTTGAAAAGGTCAACTTTGAAATTGAAAACGATCGGATTGAGCGGATGGGGGGTAAGCCGGCAGAAGCTCAGCCGGTTCTGCTCGGGATCACCAAGGCCTCGTTGGAGACGGAGAGCTTCCTTAGCGCGGCCTCGTTCCAAGATACGACCCGCGTGTTGACGGAAGCCGCCACGATGGGTAAGGTAGATGAGCTTCGCGGTTTCAAAGAAAATGTCATAATGGGGCATATCATCCCGGCCGGCACAGGCTATAGCCAGCACCGAAACATCCGTGTGAAGCCGCTCGTGGAAGAGCTTCCCAGGGAAGAGGAGAAGCCGTTGATCGATGAGCCGGTTGCGAGCTGAGCCGGCAGGGTCACCCCTTAAAAAGGTCGAAAAAACCATTGCAATTTGAACAGCAGGTGGTAACTTTTTCCGCTTTGTTGGGAAGCAAAGGCGGTAAGTAAGAAACGTATATTTGGGACGATGCCGACGATTAATCAACTGGTCCGAAAAGGGCGACGCAAGCTGAAGCAGCAGTCAAGCTCGCCGGCGTTAGAGGAATGCCCCTTTCGCCGCGGGGTCTGCACGCAGGTAATGACCCGCACGCCTAAGAAGCCAAATTCGGCGATGCGGAAAGTGGCCAAGGTGAGGCTGACGAACGGTTACGAGGTCATTGCCTATATCCCGGACGAAGGGCACAACCTGCAGGAGCACTCGATTGTGCTCGTTCGGGGCGGGCGTGTGAAGGACCTGCCGGGTGTTCGCTATCATATCGTGCGTGGGGCACTTGATGCGACCGGGGTTGAAAAGCGGCGTCGCAGCCGTTCCAAGTACGGAGTTAAGAAACCGAAGGCAAAGAAGGCCGCTAAAGGGAGACAGCGCTAAGTATGGCTCGACGACGTCAAGCAGTAAGGCGAAAAGTGGTTGGCGATTCCCGCTACCAGAGTGTTTTGGTTGGCCGATTGGTCAATACCGTGATGCGGGACGGCAAGAAGGGGGTGGCCGAGCGGATCGTGTATGGGGCTCTGGATCGAGTCGGAGAAAAGAACGAGCAGTTAAGCGCGCTGGAGGTCTTTGAACGGGCGATTGACAATGCAAAGCCGCGCCTTGAAGTCAAAGCTCGCCGTGTGGGCGGAGCAACTTATCAGGTGCCGGTTGAAGTCACGCCGGAGCGCCAAGGGGCGCTGGCGGTGCGTTGGCTGGTCAATTATGCCGATCGCCGGCGGGGCATGACGATGCGTGACGCCTTGGCCGCAGAAATTTTGGATGCCCAGCAAGGGCAGGGAAGTGCGATTCGACGGCGGGACGAAGTCCATAAGATGGCCCAGGCGAACAAAGCCTTTGCCCATTTTCGCTGGTAACAGCACAACGATCAGACCCGGGCCCCGAAGAAGAGCGTCGGGGCCTTTTTATTCTCAAATTGCTATAACGTCAGTCAGGTTGGATGCCAGATGCAAGCTGCAATAGAACGATCATCAGTTAATTCACCGCAACGCGATTACTCGTTGGAGCAAACTCGCAATATCGGTATTGCCGCGCATATCGACGCGGGCAAGACCACCGCCACCGAGCGAATGCTCTTCTACACCGGGCTGATTCACCGGATGGGTGATGTGGATGCCGGCAATACGATGACCGATTGGATGGACCAGGAAAAGGAGCGAGGGATCACGATCACCTCGGCGGCGATTAGCTGTTACTGGACCCAGCTGGAAGACCCTCTCGATAAGCTCTATCTGAATGTTCAGCATCGGATCAATATCATCGACACTCCCGGTCACGTCGATTTCACCGCGGAGGTAGAGCGGTCGATGCGCGTCCTCGATGGCGCGGTTGCGGTTTTCTGTGGTGTGGCCGGTGTCCAGCCTCAGTCCGAGACAGTCTGGCGGCAAGCAACCAAGTACGGGGTGCCGCGCTTGGCCTTTATCAACAAGATGGACCGAACCGGAGCGGATTTCGATAACGCGCTGCGAGAGATGCGGGAGAAGCTTGGCGCCTATGCTTATTCCATCGTTCTCCCCCTGGGCCGTGAAGACAATCTCCGCGGGGCGATCGATGTCATCAGCCAAAAGGCTGTGGTTTACGACCAAAATGACCCGGTCGGCGTCAAGTACGACGTCGTGGACATCCCCGAGGAAGAGCAGGAGAAGGCGAAGAATGCTCTGGATGAGCTGATCAATGGGGTTGCGGAGAAGGACGATGAGATTGCCGAGTATGTCCTCGAGGAGAAGCCGGTTCCGAATGATGTCTTGAAGAAGGCGGTCCGGCGGCTGACTTGTAACAATGAGCTCGTTCCGGTGCTGGGTGGCTCGGCATTTAAGAAACGCGGGGTCCAGCGACTGATTGACTCGATTATTGATTACCTCCCATCACCTCTTGACGTCCCCGCGGCCGAAGGGCAAAGCACGGATGATCCAAATGAAAAGGTCCCGGTGCCGCCCGACGATAATGGGAAGTTCTGCTCCCTGGCATTTAAGCTGATGACCGACCCTTACGCCGGTAAGCTCGTCTTCCTCCGGGTCTATAGCGGGACATTGAGCAAAGGGGATGTGATTTATAATCCTCGAACCCGGAAGAAGGAGCGAATTAGCCGACTGATGATGGTCCAAGCGGACAAGCGCACCGACGTTGAGTCCATCTACTCCGGAGACATTGCGGCCATGGTCGGGGTGAAAAACATCACGACCGGTGACACGCTCTGCAATGAGAACCTGAACATCCGGCTTGAGCCGCCCACCTTCCCGCAGCCCGTTATCTCCATGGCGATCGAGCCGAAGACAAAGGCGGACCGGGAGAAGCTTTCCAATGCGCTGCAGCGCCTGGCGGAAGAGGATCCGACTTTCCGTTGCTACACCAATGAGGAAACCGGGCAGTTGATTATCGCCGGAATGGGCGAACTGCACCTTGAGGTGATTCGCGATCGACTTCTGCGCGAGTTTAAAGTGGATGCCAACTGCGGAGCACCGCAGATCGCCTATCGCGAAACCATTACCGGCTCGGCTGAAGGCGAAGGCAAATTTATTCGGCAAAGCGGCGGTCGTGGCCAGTACGGGCATTGCATTATTTCGATCGAGCCCAACGAACGCGGTCAGGGTGTCGAGATTCAGAATCGTATCGTCGGCGGCGTGATTCCGAAGGATTACATCAATTCGGTCCAAGATGGGCTTTACGAGGCGATGGGTGACGGCATTATAGCCGGCTATCCAATGGTTGATCTGAAGGTCAGCATCAATGACGGGAGTCATCACGAGGTGGACTCCAATGAGCTGGCTTTTAAAATGGCGGGTATTTTCGCGTTGAAGGATGCGGCCAAGAAGGCGAAGCCGATTATGCTCGAGCCGATCATGAAGGTCGAGGTGACGACGCCGGATGAATACCAAGGCGATTTGATGGGCGATCTCAATCGGCGACGGGGTCGAATCGTCTCAATCGAGCATAAAAGCAATGTCACCTTTATTCATGCAGAAGTACCGTTGGCGGAAATGTTCGGATATGCTACAGTGAATCGCTCGTTGTCCAAGGGGCGTGCCTCGTATTCAATGGAACCGTCCCATTTTGAGCCGGTGCCCCAGAGCATCGTCGATTCAATCACAGAGTCCGCCAAGCCGAGCCCCGCACGGACATAGCGGCACGGACCCAACGGCACGCACGTAACTCGAACTATAGAACATTCGTATGCCAGAACAACGAATTCGAATTCGCCTCAAAGCCTATGATCATCGGGTGATTGATCAGTCCTCCTCTGACATTGTGGACACGGTCAAGAGGACAGGGGCGCAGGTGGCCGGTCCGGTGCCATTACCGACTCGGGTCGAGCGGTTTACCGTCACGCGGTCACCCCACGCAGACAAGAAGTCGCATGAAACCTTTGAGCAACGGACTCACAAGCGATTGTTGGATATTGTCAATCCGACTTCGAAGACGGTGGACGAGCTGAAGAAATTGAATCTTCCTGCGGGCGTCGACATTACAATCAAGATTTAAGGGATATGCTGGGATTGCTAGGAAAGAAGCTTGGCCAGACTCGGGTCTACAACGAGCAGGGACAGATGGTCCCGGTTACGGTGGTGCGTGCCGGCCCCAATTATGTCATTCAGTGTAAGACCGCCGAAAAGGATGACTACAATGCGGTGCAACTTGGCTTTGATGGCGAGAAGCAGCGGCGTGCCAACAAGCCCCGGACCGGGCATTTTCAGAAGCATAACGCGCCGCCGGTCAAATTCGTCCGGGAGCTCCGCGATTTTCCGTTGAGTGTTCAGCCGGGGCAAGAGCTGGGGGTGACGGTGTTTGAGGCCGGCGATTTCGTGGATGTAATCGGGCGGACAAAAGGACGTGGATTCCAAGGTGTGGTCAAGCGGTATAATTTCGGCGGAGGCGTTGCCACGCACGGAACAAAGGGCTGGATGCGGCGCCCGGGCTCGATCGCCGGCGGTCGTTTGACTCCCGGCCATGTTCGGAAGGGGACTAAGATGCCGGGGCAAATGGGGCAGCGGCGCCGAACCGTGCAGAATTTGGAAATTGTCCAGGTGCTCGAAGAAGAGAATGTCATTTTGGTTAAGGGCTCGATTCCCGGAGCAAACGGCGATTACGTGGTTGTCCGGGAGGCCAAGAAGAAGCCGAAGGCAAAAGAAGAAGCGAAGTGATGTTTGAGGGACTGCTCGCATGAAGCTGCCAGTAAAGAATAAAGAAGGGAGCCAGCAAGCCGAGATGGATGTCGGCTTTGAGCTGATTCAGAACGGGAAAGGAACGCAAGCGGTTCACGATACGGTGGTGGCCTATCGAGCAGCACAGCGCCGCGGCACCGCCTCGACCAAGACGAAAGGCGAGGTTGCCAAAAGCGGCAAGAAGCCTTGGCGACAAAAAGGGACCGGTCGAGCCAGGGCTGGCGACTACGCTTCGCCGTTATGGCGAGGCGGCGGCATCGTGTTTGGGCCGAAGCCGCGCGATTACCGTAAGAAGGTTCCGAAGACCACTCGCCGACTCGCCATGCGGAAAGCGGTCAGCGAGCGACTGTTGGCCGACGCGATCACGATCGTGGACGACCTGACATTGGAACGGCCGAGAACGAAGGATGCCGTGTCGATTCTGAAAAACCTCGGGGTCGGCCAGCAGACATTGCTTATCGTGGTCAATGAACGGAGTGAAAACCTCGCCTTGGCGATGCGAAATATCCCAAACGTTGAGGTGACCACCGCCGACCGATTGAATCCGTATGAGGTCCTGTGGCCGGATCGGCTGGTCATCACCCAGACCGGGTTTCAAACCATCGAACAACGGCTCAAGAAGCGATAGGCCGCATTATGGATTACTACGACGTTGTCAAGACAGTCCGCATGACCGAGAAGGGGGCCACCCAATCGCATCGGTTTAACCAGTACACTATCGTGGCCGATCGCCACGCCAATAAAATCCAAATTCGACAGGCTGTGGAGTACCTGTTTGATGTCCGCGTGCGCAAGGTCAAGACAATGAATGTCCGTGGCAAAAAGCGCCGCCAGTTTACCTTGGCCGCCGGCAAGGATTCCGACTGGAAAAAGGCGATCGTCACGCTGAAAGAAGGAGACAGCATTAGTTTAGCTTAATTTTAAGGAACCGAATATGGCGATCAAATCATTCAGACCAGTAACACCATCGCTGCGGTACCTGAGCGTTTATCCGAGCCGGCAGTTGACCCGGAAGAAGCCGGAGAAGCGGTTGGTCAAGAGGAAGACCAAAACCGGCGGGCGCAACTCTTACGGGCGTGTCACGAGTCGAGGTATCGGTGGCGGGCATAAGCAGAAGGTAAGAACGGTCGATTTCAAGCGGAAGCGGCGTGGAGAAGAGGCCGAGGTGATTGCAATCGAGTATGATCCGACCCGGACGGCCCATTTGGCCCTGCTCCAGTATAAGGATGGCGAAAAAGGGTATATCGTGGCGCCGAAAGGACTGGAGGTCGGTAAGAAGGTTTACAGCGGGGAGACAGCCGCGCCCGAAGCGGGCAATGCCTTGCCGTTGAAAAAAATCCCGGCCGGTCATGTCATCCACAATATCGAGCTTCAACCGGGACGTGGAGGCCAAATGGTTCGAACCGCGGGCAGCTCCGCCGTGCTGATGTCGCGCGACGGCGGGTTTGCCCAGATCCGATTACCATCCAACGAGATCCGGCTGGTCAACGAAGAGTGCTACGCGACAGTCGGGCAGATTGGAAATGAGGAAAATGTCAACATCCAGATCGGCAAAGCAGGCCGCTCCCGGCATCTTGGGCGACGTCCTTTGACGCGGGCCGTTGCGAAGAATCCGATTGACCACCCGATGGGTGGGGGTGAAGGCCGGACTTCCGGCGGTGGCCACCCGGTGACACCATGGGGTGTGGTCACAAAAGGTAAGAAAACACGAAAACGCCGCAAGTATTCGGATCGATTCATTCTGGTGCGACGGAATGGCAAACCGATGAAGTAACAGTAAGGCTGGCTGATATGGGACGTTCACTAAAAAAAGGGCCGTACGTAGAACCGAAATTATTGGAAAAGATTGAGAAGCAAAACGAAGCTCAATCGCGTAAGCCGATCAGGACGTGGTCTCGTCGATCAACGATCACGCCTGAGTTTGTGGGGCATACTTTCCAGGTGCATAACGGGAAAAACTTTTCGAATGTGTTTGTGACCGAGAACATGGTCGGGCACAAGCTTGGAGAGTTTTCGTTCACGCGGACGTTTAAGGGGCATAGTGCTCACACGGCGAAAGGACCGAGGAAATAAGCGAAGAAGTTTATATGGAAGTACATGCGATCACTAGAAGGGTCCGGATGTCGCCGAAGAAGGTTCGCGAGGTAACCCGTCAGATTCAGGGGCTTGGGGCATTGGAAGCACGCGCGGTTTTGCAGGCAATTCCGCGTAAGTCGGCTTTTTGGGTCGATAAGACGCTTCATTCAGCCATTGCGAATGCCCAAAACAACAACAATCTCTCTGCAGACCGACTCAAGATTAAAGAAGCCGTGGCGAATCAGGGAATGACGATGAAACGCTTTATGCCCAAGGCTCGCGGTTCCGCCGGGCCCATTCTGAAACGGACTTGCCATGTCAGCATTACTTTAACGGATCAATCATAGATGCGCGAATTATGGGCCAAAAAGTCAACCCAATAGGATTTAGATTACCTGTCACCCGGGAATGGCATTCTCGCTGGTTTGCTCCCAAGAAAGATTTCGGAAGGCTGCTCACCGAGGATAACGAGATCCGGCGATATCTGAATAAAAAGCTGGAATCGGCATCGGTTCCCAAAGTCCGAATCGAACGGGCTGCAAGTCGTTGTCGCATCACGATTTATACCGCGCGTCCCGGCGTGGTGATTGGACGAAAAGGCGCCGAGATCGATCGGATCAAGGATGAGCTCGGTCGGATCACCGGCAAGGAGATTTATGTGGATATTCAAGAGGTGAAATCCCCGGAGACCAACGCCCAATTGGTGGCCGAGAACATCGCGCTGCAATTGGAACGGCGGATTTCCTTTCGGCGAGCAATGAAGAAAGCGCTCCAGACAGCGATGGATTTCGGCGCGGAAGGAATAAAGCTGCGTTGTGCGGGCCGTCTTGGAGGGTCGGAGCTGGCCCGTGTCGAGAAGTACCACCAGGGCCGAGTGCCGTTGCACACACTGCGGGCCAACATCGATTACGGGTTTTCGGAGGCGAAGACGCTCTCCGGCACGTTGGGAGTCAAGTGCTGGATCTGCAAAGGCGAGATGCAAGCCGAGGGGGGCGAGGCCCAAGCAGAGAGCACCGTGGCCGCGACGAGTTAATGGCCGCGAGGAGTTAACCATTAAGAGAGACGGAGGTCAATTATGCCGATGATGCCAAGTAAGGTGAAGTACCGCAAGATGCAGCGCGGCAACATCTCGGGTACTGCGGCACGCGGGAACAAAGTGTCGTTTGGTGAGTTTGGGCTGCAGGCCCTTGACCGGTGTTGGTTGGATACAAAGGTTATCGAGGCCGCGCGAATTGCCATTACGCGTTTTATGAAACGGCGTGGCAAGGTTTGGATCCGAGTTTTTCCGGACAAGTCATTCACGAAGAAGCCGCTTGAGACCCGAATGGGCAAAGGGAAAGGCCCTGTTGAAGGATGGGTGGCGGTGGTGCGTCCGGCCAATGTGCTTTTCGAAGTCGACGGCGTCTCGGAATCAGTAGCCCGAGAGGGAATGCGGCTCGCGGCGAACAAGTTGCCGGTGAAGACAAAGTTTGTTTCGAGACGTGGGATGAGCTGAGGGAGGCATTCGATTATGAAAATGTCCGAAGTAAGAGATTTAACGGCGGCCGAACTGGTCGCGAAAGAGCGGGAGCTGCGACGGGAATTGTTTAACCTGCGCCTACAACAAGCCAGTGCTCAGTTGGAAAAACCGGCTCGCATGCGGACGTTGCGCCGAGACATCGCCCGAGTGAAGACCCGAGTAACGCAAATGCAAAAGGAACGGAATCGCTAACTGAGTGTATGGCTGAAATGAACGCTTCAAACCAAGAGAAAGTCGCCCGCAACCGTCGGAAGGAAACGACCGGACAGGTTCTTTCGAGCAAAATGCAGAAGACGATTGTCGTGCGAGTGCGACGACATTACGTTCATCGCCGATTTGGCAAGGTCGTCAAGAGCTATAAGCATTACTACGCGCACGACGAGGAGAACCAGGCCAAGGCGGGGGATTGGGTCCGCATTATGGAGACCAGGCCTTACTCCAAATTGAAGCGATGGCGCGTCGCTGAAGTGTTGGGTGCGGAGGAGCAACCAAGCTCCAATGCTGCCTAGGTCGCGATTACGGGAGATCGAAAGAGGATTGGAGATATGTTACGACTGTTATCAAGCTGTCACGTGACGGACAATTCAGGGGCAAAGCGGGCCCGTACCATTCGTGTCCTGGGCGGAAACCAGGAATACGGCCGCATTGGCGACATCATTAAGGTGCATATTAAAGAGGCGGCGCCCGACGGTGTCGTCAAGAGGGGCGAGGTCGTGAATGCGGTCATTGTCCGCACCAAGAAGGGAGTGCGGCGCAACGACGGCTCTTATTTGCGGTTTGACTCGAACGCAATTGTGATTCTGGACAAGGAAAACAATCCCCGGGGCACCCGGATATTCGGGCCGATCCCAAGGGAATTGCGACAGAAGCGGTTCATGAAGATCGTCTCTCTGGCGCCGGAAGTCATCTAAGGTTTTATGGCGAAGCGGAAATTGAAGCGGGATGATGAAGTGGTGGTGCTTGTCGGTAAGGATCGAGGCAAGCAAGGCCGGATATTGAAATTCCTTCCCAAGAAGAATCGCGTGATTGTGGAAGGACTGAATCTCATCAAGAAGCATATTAAGAAGAACCAGCAGAACCCGGAAGGAGCGATTGCTGAAAGGGAGGGCTCTGTTCATATTTCCAATGTGGCACTGGTCACTGAGGACGACGCACGCCACTCCGCGAATCAGGGCTAAGCGGTTGAAGGGCTCGAAATAGAATTATGGAAACTCGCTTTTATCGTAAATACGTAGACTCGGTAAAGCCGGCATTGGTGGAGAAGTGGAGCTATCAGAACGTCCATCAGGTCCCCTACCTCGAGAAGATTATCGTTCATATGGGCGTCAGTGCGAGCCTGGAAAAGGGGGCGCTGGAGGACGCCTCAAAGGAGCTCTCGCTCATTACCGGGCGTAAGCCGATGCTGAACAAGGCCCGCAAGAGCGTTTCGCAGTTCAAGGTTCGCAAAGGGCAGCCGATCGGATGCCGCGTGACGTTGCGCCGGGAAGGGATGTACGAGTTCCTTGATCGACTGGTCACCGCCGCCCTCCCGAGGATCCGGGATTTCCGTGGGATTTCGCCTCGTGCCTTTGATGGACGGGGCAACTATTCTCTCGGGGTTTCGGACCAAACCATTTTTCCGGAGATCGAGCTCGATAAGGTCAAGCGGCAACAGGGGATGGATATTACCTTTGTGACCACGGCCGAGAGTGATAACGAAGCATTTGACCTTTTGAAAATGTTGGGAATGCCATTTACTGAGCGAAAGTAGTCCTATGGGAAAGAAAGCCTGGATTGAACGGAATAAACGAAAAGAAGCGACGGTACGGAAATACGCAGCGATGCGGGCCGAGCTTAAAGCCCGCGGCGATTATGAAGCACTGGCCAAGCTTCCGCGCGATGCCAGCCCGGTACGCGTTGTGAACCGATGCAAGGTAACAGGGCGTCGCCACGCCTATCTGCGGAAGTTTGGGTGTTCTCGCCTCGCTTTCCGGGAAGCGGCGTTGAACGGACTCATCCCCGGAGTCTATAAGGGAAGCTGGTAAGCGCTATGAATGATCCTATAGCGGATATGTTGACCCGGATTCGAAACGGAAGCCGGGCTTTGTTGGACGACGTCGAGATCCCGCACTCCAAGCTGAAGGAAAGCATTGCGCGAATCCTAAAGGACGAGGGCTACATCGCGGACTGGTGGGTCGAGGGAGAGGAAAAGAAGACACTCAAAGTTCAGCTCAAATACGTCGGGCGCCGGGAGGTTATACAGAATTTGAAACGCGTCAGTCGGCCCGGGTTGCGACAATATGTCGGTGCTCGAGAAGTCCCTCGCGTGCTGGGTGGAATGGGCGATTCGATCATCTCGACCTCACACGGAGTGATGCGGGGGGCCGAGGCGCGGAAGCGGAATCTCGGTGGTGAAGTGCTGTGCTACGTCTGGTAATCGAGGAAGAGAGTTAAAAGCGATATGTCAAGAATTGGAGTGCTGCCGATTGAGATTCCTTCGCAAGTGAAGGTCGAGGTGGATGGACAACGGGTTGCGGCGGAGGGACCGAAAGGGAAGCTCCAAATGACCGTGGCGGAACCGATTAAGCCGGTCATGGAGGGATCTCAACTGAAGGTGCAACGGCCGGACAACCATGACCGGTCTAAGTCGTTGCATGGGCTCAGCCGCACGCTGTTGAATAATTTGGTCACGGGCGTGAGCCAGGGATTTACCCGAAGATTGGAGCTGAACGGGGTCGGTTTTCGAGCCTCTGTGGAAGGGAACACATTGAGGATGCACCTGGGGTATTCCCATCCTTCGGTTTATCCGATCCCCGAACAGGTCCAGGTATCGGTCGCCGAGAACACCAAGATTACGATCGAGGGACCGGACAAGGAAGTGGTCGGAAGGGTGGCGGCCGAAATCCGGAACCTGTACCCGGTGGAGCCCTACAAGGCCAAAGGGGTTCGCTACGCCGAGGAGAAGGTCTTGCGCAAAGAGGGCAAGTCGGTCAAATAAAATCTACCGGAAACGGCTTAAAGGGCGCGGTCATGGCGGCTCGCGCCTGGTTCTTTTCAGGATAGCGATAAACATAAAAGAGACCACGGCAAAAACCGTGGCTAAGGAACAATGAAGACTGAGAAGAAGCGAGATCTTTTAAAGCGGAGACGTTGGCGAATACGCAAGCGGATCGTGGGCACGAAAGAGCGCCCCCGCATGAGCGTCACTTTTAGTGGCAAGAATATTTACGTCCAGTTCATCGACGATGAAGCAGGCAAGACTCTGGGGGCGACCTCGACCCGGAGCAAAACGCTTTCCAATCGCGATAAGCTGGCCGCCAATGTTGCCAGTGCCACTCAGATTGGCGGCAACGCCGCGGAGGTAGCCAAGAGTCAAGGAATCGATAAAGTGGTGTTCGACCGGCGCGGGGCCCAATATCATGGGAAAGTGAAAGCATTGGCCGATGCGGCGCGCGAGAACGGTTTGGAATTTTAGAGAGGATTTTTAAGGAAGGAGACTGAACCTTGGCGGATCAGAATACTGGAAGAAACGTGACAGGACAGC